>JAJPZT010000090.1 GCA_021204175.1 Clostridiales bacterium
TCTCCGTTCTTGATTTTTTGTAAAAATATAATATGCGCATTGTGTCCACACCTGGGGCGAAAAAACTGTTGACAACAAGGCATTGATTTGATAGAATAGTTAAAGATATTTGAAAATGCAATGATTGAGAAAAAGACTTAACCTGCTGATATTTTCAGAGAGCCGCCGTGGGTGTTAAACAAGCCTGTGGTGAAAGGCGGCAGTCGGCTTGTTTTGTTATCGCTCATAAGCTTCTTTTCGGAAAGGCTGTTTTTATTTTGCCGAGTAAGAAAAGACGGGGCTTCCCGTTATTGAAGTCAGGTTTGTTTGAACCTCAATGAGGTTTCCCTTTGGGGAAACGAATTAGGGTGGTACCACGATACTTCTCGTCCCTATCTTTTGATAGCGGCGAGTTTTTTAATATACTATAAAAGTGTTGTCGATAGATAGGCAGATGAGCAAACAAGGTTTGCACAGCTGGCTGTATATCAGACAACCTAACCCGTATGAGCAGCGTAGGGCGATAGCCCGAAGTGCGAATCATCGGGTCGATTGTGAGAGTGCGAAGCACGTAACAATCGACTTTTATAAAGTGTTATATGACAGAAATTAAGGTTTTTGACAGAAAGGCTGATTATATGAAAAGACATGTTCTTTCGATACTTGTTGATAACCATGCCGGAGTTTTGAGCCGTGTTACGGGGCTTTTTTCAAGAAGAGGCTATAATATCGACTCCCTCAGCGTAGGCGAAACGGAAAGCTCCGCAATTTCACGAATTACGGTAGTGGTTATTTGCGATGACGACGCTATCGAGCAGATTATCAAACAGGTCGAAAAGCTCATTGACGTAAGACGGGTTGTAAATATGTCTACAAGGCAGGCTGTTTTCAGAGAGCTTTCCCTCATTAAAGTAAACTGCACAGGGCTTAACAGGGCTGAAATAGTTTCCATTGCAGATATTTACAGAGCAAACATAATTGACGTTGCTACGGAGTCTCTGACAGTTGAGATAACGGACAACCAAAACAAAATCGATTCCTTCATAAGGCTTATGGAGCCTTACGGAATTAAAGAAATTGTCAGAACAGGGCTTACCGCACTTTGCCGCGGCAACAACCCTATCAAAAACTATGAAAAAGTCGACTGAATTTTCAAAAAAATGTATCCATTTTTTTGAATTAAATTAAGGTAGAAACCATCAAGTTTTCCGCAAATTTGATGCTTCGCATCAAATTCACAGAAAAGTTTCTGTCCACGTCACACTTGCCTGCGTGCATTTATTTCTGTGTAAACACAGAAACAAGATGCACTTCGGAAGTGTTCCTTACTCGTTGAAAGCCTTAGCTTTCAACGAAAGAGGAGCAGCAGCGGAGTGAAGTCTTGTTTTCGGGTTTGCCCGGAAACAAACGAACATAGCTTGGTGCGACGAAAGCTCACCTTGCGGATTAAAGTCTGCGACAGAAACCCGAAAGATGTCGGGAGACTAACGAGAATTTTTCGTAAGAAAAATCTCGGCAAGCCGCTTTTGCTGAAAGGCAAAAGTTTTGAGCTGACGAAAAGATTACTCATTCTCAAATTTTTGTTTAAGCATTTTTCAAGTCAGCTAAGCTTTTGAAAGCCTACCTTTCCTAAGCAATCACTTTTTCACAGATAAACACCAATATTATCTATTATAATAAGGAGGAACTTTAAAATGGCAAAATTGTTTCATCAGGAGGACTGTAATCTTGACCTTCTTAAGGGAAAGACTATTGCAGTAATCGGCTACGGCAGCCAGGGTCATGCTCATGCACTTAACGCTAAGGAATCGGGCTGCGACGTTATCATCGGTCTTTACGAAGGCAGCAAGAGCTGGAAGAGAGCCGAAGAACAGGGCTTTAAGGTTTACACATCTGCAGAGGCTGCAAAGCGTGCAGACATCATTATGATTCTTATTAATGACGAGCTTCAGGCTAAGCTTTATAAGGAATCTATCGAGCCCAACCTTGAACCCGGCAACATGCTTATGTTCGCTCACGGCTTCAACATTCACTTCGGTCAGATCGTACCTCCCAAGGACGTTGACGTAACTATGATTGCTCCCAAAGCACCCGGTCACACAGTAAGAAGCGAATATCAGGCAGGCAAGGGTACTCCCTGTCTTGTAGCTGTTCATCAGGACGCAACAGGAAACGCTCTTGATTTAGCTTTGGCTTACGGTCTTGCAATCGGCGGAGCAAGAGCCGGTATTCTCGAAACAACCTTCAGAACAGAAACAGAAACAGACCTTTTTGGCGAACAGGCTGTTCTCTGCGGCGGCGTTTGCGCTCTTATGCAGGCAGGCTTCGAAACACTTGTTGAAGCAGGTTATGACGAAAGAAACGCTTATTTCGAATGTATTCATGAAATGAAGCTTATTGTTGACCTTATTTATCAGAGCGGTTTCGCAGGAATGAGATATTCTATTTCAAATACTGCAGAATACGGCGACTATATTACAGGTCCTAAGATCATTACAGACGAAACAAAGAAGACAATGAAGAAGATATTAAGCGATATTCAGGACGGTTCCTTCGCTAAGGAATTCCTTCTCGATATGTCTCCTGCCGGCGGACAGGCTCACTTCAAGGCTATGAGAAAGTTAGCTTCAGAGCATAGATCCGAAAAGGTAGGCGCTGAAATCAGAAGCCTTTACAGCTGGAGCGACGAGGACAAGCTCATCAACAATTAATATTATACAGCAGTTTCATATGTTTTAAGGTGTGCGGCAGTTCTTACACTGAGATCTGCCGCATCCTGAAACATTTTTGTGAAACGATGCCCCGGAGGCTTCGGCTCAATGACTGTTAGGCTCAATTGTGTCGGAGAAGCGGAGGTATCGCTTCACACTTTACAGGCGATAAGTTTAGTAGGAAGGAAAGATTTTGGTGGAAAAAAAGGTTATGATTTTTGACTCCACACTGAGAGACGGTGCTCAAAGCAACGGTATCTCCTTCACAGTGGAGGACAAGCTTAAAATAGTTAAAGACCTTGATTTTTTGGGGATTTCTTATATTGAAGCGGGCAACCCCGGCTCAAACCCCAAGGACGCCGAGTTTTTTAACAGAATGAAGGGCGTTAAGCTTAAAAATTCAGTGCTGACCGCCTTCGGCAGCACAAGACGCTGCGGCATTAAGGCTGAAGAGGACTCTAATTTGGCGGCTCTTTTAACTGCCGAAACCCCTGCCGTTGCGGTTTTCGGCAAAGCGTGGGATTTTCACGTTACCGATATTATTAAAACAACCCTTGAAGAAAACTTAGCTATGATTTTCGACACAGTTAAGTTTTTAAAGGACAAGGGAAAAGAAGTCTTTTTTGACGCAGAGCATTTTTTTGACGGATATAAAAACAATCCCGAATATGCTATGGCGGCTCTTAAATCCGCTGTTGACGCAGGGGCAGACCACTTGTCGCTGTGCGACACAAACGGAGGCTGCTTCCCTGACGAAATTTATGAAATGACAAAGGCTGTCTGCGACAAATTTAAAATGTCGGTGGGTATTCACTGTCACAATGACTGCGGAATGGCTGTTGCTGATTCGCTTTTTGCGGTCAAAGCCGGAGCAGACCACGTTCAGGGGACATTTACGGGCTTCGGAGAAAGATGCGGAAACACTTGTCTTACAAACATTATAGGGGTTTTGCAGGCAAAACGGAGCATTGAATGTATCCCCCCTAAAAACCTGAATATGCTTTCAAGAATGGCAGCCGAAATTTCGGAAATTGCCAACTACAAGCTTTCAAAGCGTGAGCCTTTCGTAGGCAAATATGCCTTTGCCCATAAGGGCGGAATGCACATAGACGGCGTTTCAAAAGCACCAAAAAGCTTTGAACATATAAACCCCGACATAGTAGGCAACAGACGCCGCTTCTTAACAAGCGAGGTTGCCGGAAAGTCAACCATAATTTCCATAATAAGAAAAATTGCACCTTATATTGAAAAAAACTCAAAGGAATGCGAGCTTGTTATGGAAAAGCTTAAGGAAATGGAATATCTGGGCTATCAGTATGAAGGCGCAGACCAAGGGTTCGAGCTTTTAATAAGAAAAACAATAGGCAAGTATAAGCCCTTTTTCAAGCTTGAAACATTTAAAATTATAAGCCAGTATGAAGAAAAGGCAAGGATGACCGAAGAGGAATTTCTGAAGGAAACCGCCGCCGCAGTCATAAAGGTAAACGTAAAGGGCAAGTCGGAGATTACTGCCGCAGAGGGTATGGGTCCTGTAGACGCTTTGGACAAGGCTCTCAGAAAGGCTTTGGAGGTGTTTTATCCTCAGCTTTCCACCGTCAGGCTCACCGACTATAAGGTTAGAGTTTTAGACTCAAGGGCAGCCGCCGCTTCAAAGGTTAGGGTTGTTATAGAATCCGCCGATGAAGAGGACAGCTGGTCAACAATAGGCGTCAGTCAGGATATTATCGAAGCCAGCCTTTTGGCTCTGACCGACTCTATTGAATATAAATTAATTAAAGAAATAGAAAAGCTTAAGGAACTGTATTAATTATACACCTCTCCGTCACACTTCGTGTGCCACCTCCCCTCAAGGGGAGGCTTGACGCTGAATTTAAGCTTTCTCAACTTAAAATAATAGGAGGAACACTATCATGGGTATGACAATGACTCAAAAAATTTTAGCTGCTGCCGCAGGGCTTGAAAGCGTTAAGGCAGGTCAGCTTATCGAGGCTAAGTTAAATCTTGTTTTGGGCAATGACGTAACAACTCCCGTTGCCATAAACGAATTTAACAAAATAGGCATTGACAAGGTTTTTGATAAGGAAAAAATCACTATCGTCCCCGACCATTTCACCCCCAACAAGGACATTAAGTCAGCAGAACACTGCAAAATGGTCAGAGAATTTGCAAGGGACAAGGAAATTAAAAATTATTTCGAAGTAGGTCAAATGGGTATCGAACACTGTCTCATTCCGGAAAAGGGCTTGGCAGTTCCCGGCGACGTAATTATTGGCGCAGACTCTCACACCTGTACATACGGTGCATTAGGCGCATTCTCCACAGGCGTAGGCTCTACGGATATGGCTGTAGGTATGGCAAGAGGCGTAGCATGGTTCAAGGTTCCCTCAGCAATCAAGTTCGTTCTTAAAAACAAGCCTGCAAAGTGGATCTCAGGCAAGGACATTATCTTACATATAATCGGTGAGATAGGCGTTGACGGTGCACTTTACAAGTCAATGGAATTTGCCGGAGACGGTCTTCAGTATCTTACAATGGACGACCGCTTCACAATCGCCAATATGGCTATTGAAGCCGGCGGAAAGAACGGTATCTTCCCCGTTGACGAAAAAACTCTTGAATACGTTAAGGAACATTCCGTTAAGCCTTATAAGGTTTATGAAGCAGACGACGACGCAGAATATGACCGGGTTATTGAAATCGACCTTTCAAAGCTTGAGCCTACCGTTTCTTATCCCCACCTTCCCGAAAACACAAAGACAGTGACTGAGGCTGAGGGTCTTAAGGTAGACCAGGTTGTTATAGGCTCATGTACAAACGGCAGATTTTCAGACCTTAAGATTGCGGCTGAAATTTTAAAGGGACACAAAATCGACCCCTCTATCAGATGCATTATCCTTCCCGGAACACAGTCTATCTATCTTCAGTGCATTAAAGAGGGTCTTGCCGAAATATTTGTTGAAGCGGGCTGTGCATTTTCAACACCTACCTGCGGTCCCTGTTTAGGCGGTCACATGGGTATCCTTGCCAAAGGCGAAAGAGCCCTTTCCACCACAAACAGAAACTTCGTAGGCAGAATGGGTCACCCCGAAAGCGAGGTTTATCTCTGTTCACCTGCTGTAGCGGCAGCTTCGGCAATTTACGGAAAGATTACAAACCCCGAAAATGTATAAGAAAGGCGGATATATAATATGAAAGCTTGTGGAACAGTTTTTAAATACGGAGACAATATTGACACAGACGTAATTATACCGGCAAGGTATCTCAACTCCTCAGATCCTAAGGAGCTTGCCAAGCACTGTATGGAGGACGCTATTCATTCAACAGTGAATTTCGTTGAAAATGTAAAGGACGGCGACATTATGGTAGCCGAAAAGAACTTCGGCTGCGGCTCTTCAAGAGAGCATGCGCCTATAGCTATTAAGGCTTCGGGTATAAGCTGCGTTATAGCAAAGACCTTTGCAAGAATTTTCTACAGAAACGCAATTAATATAGGACTTCCCGTTCTTGAATGCGACGAAGCCGCAGACGATATTGATATGGGCGACAAGGTAGAGGTTGACTTTGACACAGGACTTATTACAAACCACACAAAGGGCAAAACCTATCAGGCTGAAGCCTTCCCCGAATTTATGCAGGAAATGTTTGCAGCCGGAGGACTTATCGAGCAGACAAAGGTAAAATTAGGACTTAAATAATAGTTTAGTATATAAAAAGGAGCTTTTAAAATGAATTTTAAAATTGCTGTTGTAGCCGGGGACGGAATCGGTCCTGAGGTTATGGAAGAAAACATTAAGGTTTTAAATGCTGTAGGCGAAAAATTCGGTCACAGCTTCGAATATGAATACGTGCTTGGCGGCGGCTGTGCTATCGACAAATACGGCGAACCCCTTCCCCAGCACACAATCGACGTGTGCAAGGCAAGCGACTCCGTTCTTTTAGGCGCAGTAGGCGGCTGGAAGTGGGACACTCTTCCCGGAAACTTAAGACCCGAAAAGGCTCTTTTGGGCTTAAGAGGTGCTTTGGGCTTATACGCAAACCTTCGTCCCGCAACACTTCATCAGGCTTTGGCAGGGGCTTGCCCTCTTAAACCTGAGCTTGTTAAAGACGGCGTTGACATTATGGTAGTCAGAGAGCTTACAGGCGGTATGTATTTCGGCGAAAAGGGCAGAAAGCAGACAGATATGGGCGAAGCTGCCTATGACGTTGAAATTTATTCAGAGGAAGAAGTAAAGAGAATTGCAAGACGTGGCTTTGAAATCGCTATGCAGAGAAACAAGCACCTTACAAACGTAGACAAGCAGAACGTTCTTGAGTCATCGAGACTTTGGAGATCCGTTGTTTTGGAAGTAGCTAAGGAATATCCTGAGGTTGAGCTTGACCACTTATATGTAGACAATGCTTCTATGCAGCTTATTATGCGTCCCACAACCTTTGACGTAATCGTTACATCAAATATTTTCGGCGACATTCTTTCAGACGAAGCCAGCCAGATGACAGGTTCAATCGGTATGCTCCCCTCAGCTTCATTAGGCGACGGAAAGCTCGGTATGTATGAGCCCGTTCACGGTTCTGCTCCCGACATTGCCGGTCAGGATATTGCAAACCCCATAGCTACAATTCTTTCAGGGGCTATGATGCTTAAATACAGCTTCGGTCTTGACGAAGAGGCTAAGGTTATTGAAGACGCAGTAACTAAGGTTTTGGATATGGGCTACAGAACAGCCGACATTTATTCAGAAGGAACTAAGAAAGTCGGCACTAAGGAAATGGGCAAATTAATCAGAGAAAACTTATAATTTTTCTGATTTCATAAAAGAGACTGCATTTTTGTGAATGGTTTTAGGGGGGATAATATGAAAAAGGGACTTATTAAGAGAATTTCGGGGTTATTGGCGGCGGCTGTTTTAACAATCTCCGCTGCTTCTCCCCTTTCGGCTCAGCCGAATATGACGCCGGACTGGTCAACTCTTTCCGCTTGGGCTGAAAGCGACATTAAAGAAGCCTATGACTTAGAGCTTTTACAGGTGTATTATGCCAGAGACTTTCAGTCGGAGTTTACGAGAGAGCAGTTCTGCGAGGTCTGCGCCACTGTTTTGGCTAAGTGGTATGACTGTAATTTCATAGATCTGCCCGAAGTAGAAGAGCTTAAGCAAATTGCGGATAAAAGCGGTTTTGAAGGCTTTTCGGACACATCGGCGTGGTTTGTGGAGTTTTGTGCAAAGCTTGGCATAATCAGCGGTATGGGTGACGGAACATTTGCCCCCGACAGCTCCATAACAAGAGAACAGGCGGCGAAAATGCGCTATAACACCCTTGACGCAGGCACTGACGTAATTTCCGATGCCGAAGCCGATGACGAATACGGCGTAAACGGCATTTTTATCCCCCATATTTTTGCCGATGGAAGCGAAATTGACAGCTGGGCAAGATATGAAATTTATACTGTGTATAATTTGGGAATTATGACAGGCGACACACAAAATAATTTCGACCCCTTGGGAACATATACAAGAGAACAGGCTTACGCCACATTTTTAAGGCTTTATAAGGCTTATGTAAGCCCCGATGAGCTTAACGCCCCTACCCCCGAAGCCTTCCCTGCGGCATACAATCACTTGTACAGAGATTCCGATGGATCATATTTTCTTGACGCTAACAGCGGATGGAATAACCCGGAAATTGCCAATGAATATGAACCTCTTTATTATGACGGTTTCGGCGGTGTTCACAAAGCCACCGATGAAGGCTACGGTTATGTTTATCCCTTTGATCAGGAGTATATGAAGGTTATTGTTGTAGCGTGGCAAGGCGTTTACGAACATATTTATATAGATAAATATAAAAATGAATACAGCAGTATTGAGAAAAAAGAGGAAGAAACATCTTCCGAAAACGAATACACTGTTGAATAGCTTCAGAAGAACAGAACGGCAATTTTATAATTGTTGACAGCAGCGGAAACACAGTTAAAGAATTTTATCTTGACCCCGATACTTACAAAGTTATGTATATGAACGGCACGAATATGATTTTGAAAAACCCCGGCGACAGCAGTCATATGTTTCTCTACAGGGCATACAGCGAAATATTTGTAGACAGAGACTATGTGGGAATGTATTTCGACAGGGACGGCTATATTATAGCCTACAAAACATACCGTTGGATTGAAAAAGAGTTTGACTGTCATTTTTTGGATAGAAGCGGAAACATAATACACGATTTGGGTAGTCTCGGCTATAAGGGCTTGATTTCAAATACATCAGAAACTGATTATATAGGCGGAAACTGTCTGCTTCTTTTGAAGGAAAGATCAGATGAAAGTGCAGACGGTTTGACCCATTATGATATTATGACAATGGACGGAAGAATTATAAAGTCGGATATTACCGGAAAAGGAATTTATCTGATTTCTTCCGATGACGGAATTTATGCCTGCAAAGTAGATAGTGATAAAATTCGTTTTTTTGACAGTAAAGGAATTGATTTGGGATCAGTTACTACAGACGGCGAAATAGTATACGGCGGTATAAGGTTTATAAGCGGTTTGTTGAATGTACACACAAAAAACGGATATTTTTATTACACACCTTTCGGCGAGGAAGCCCTTAAAAAGGCGTGGACTGTAAAAGAATAAACAGGACGGTTTTATTATAAGGAGGAAAGCAAAATGATCAGTGACAGAGTTAAAAAAGGGCCTGACAAAACCCCTCATCGTTCACTTTTTAAAGCTATGGGATATACCGACGAGGACTTATCAAGACCTCTCATAGGCGTGGTCAACGCCAAAAGCGAAATTATCCCCGGGCATATTCACTTAGACAGAATATGCGAAGCCGTTAAACAGGGCATTTTAGCGGCAGGCGGAACACCTATCGAAGTTCCTGCAATCGGCGTCTGCGACGGAATTGCTATGGGCCACATAGGTATGCACTATTCACTGCCCACAAGAGAGCTTATTGCGGACTCAACAGAGTCCTTGGCTATGGCTCACGGCTTTGACGGTCTTGTACTTATTCCCAACTGCGACAAAATCGTTCCGGGAATGTTAATGGCTGCTGCAAGAATAAACATTCCCGCAATCGTTGTCAGCGGCGGTCCTATGCTCGCCGGACATATGGGCTGCGGAAAGAGCCTTGAAAAGCTGAGCCTTTCCAAGACATTCGAAGCAGTAGGTGCTTATGAAGCCGGACTTATTGACGATGAAAAGCTTAAGGAATATGAGGACAAGTCCTGTCCGAGCTGCGGTTCATGCTCCGGTATGTACACAGCCAATTCTATGAACTGCCTTTCGGAGGTTATAGGTATGGCTCTTCCGGGAAACGGCACAATCCCGGCTGTTTACGGCGACAGAGTTGCTCTTGCAAAGCACGCCGGAATGCAGATTATGAAGCTTGTTGAAAAGGATATTAAGCCCCGTGACATCATGAACGAAAAGGCTTTCAGAAACGCCTTAACAATGGATATGGCTTTGGGCTGCTCCACAAACTCAATGCTTCACCTTCCGGCAATCGCTCACGAAGCAGGAGTTGAAATCAGCCTTGACATTGCCAATGAAATCAGCTCAAAAACACCTAACCTTTGCCACCTTGCTCCGGCAGGTCCTCACTACATCGAAGAGCTTAACGAAGCAGGGGGAATCCCGGCAGTTATGAAGGAAATCAGCAAGTTAGGTCTTTTGGCTCTTGACAATATGACCTGTACATTAAAGACTGTAGGCGAAAACATCGAAAAGGCTTACAATAAAAACCCCGAGCTTATAAGACCTGTTGAAAACCCCTACTCAACAACAGGCGGTATCGCCGTTCTTAAGGGAAATATTGCTCCCGACGGCTGTGTTGTAAAGCGTTCCGCAGTTGCTCCCGAAATGCTTAAGCATTCAGGCCCTGCAAGAGTTTTCAACTCAGAGGAAGAAGCTATTGAAGCTATTTTCGGCGGAAAAATCGTAGCCGGAGACGTTGTTGTTATTCTCTATGAAGGTCCTAAGGGCGGCCCCGGTATGAGAGAAATGCTCTCGCCTACCTCAGCCCTTGCGGGTATGAAGCTTGACAAAGAGGTTGCTCTGATTACTGACGGACGTTTTTCAGGAGCTTCAAGAGGCGCTTCAATAGGTCACGTTTCTCCCGAAGCTATGGCAGGCGGCCCCATCGGTCTTGTAAAAGAAGGAGACACAATCGATATAGATATTAACGAAGGAAGCATAAACCTTCGTGTTTCAGCCGAGGAAATGGCTGAAAGAAAGAAAAACTTTAAAGCCCCTGAGCCTAAAATCAAAACAGGCTGGCTTGCAAGATATGCAAAGCTTGTAACCTCAGCCGACAAGGGTGCAGTGCTTAAGGTTGATTAATGAAAGGAGTGATAATATGCTTTTAACGGGTTCTGAAATTCTTATAGAATGTCTTAAGGAACAGGGCGTTGAGGTTGTGTTCGGATACCCCGGCGGTGCTATATTAAATGTATATGACGCTCTTTATAAGCATGGAAAAGAAATAAAGCATTATTTGACAAGTCACGAACAGGGCGCAGCCCACGCAGCCGACGGCTATGCACGTTCAACAGGCAAGGTAGGCGTTTGCTTCGCCACATCAGGTCCCGGAGCAACCAACCTTGTAACAGGCATTGCTACGGCTCAAATGGACTCTATTCCCCTTGTTGCCATAACCTGTAATGTCGGTCTGCCCTATTTGGGAAAGGACAGCTTTCAGGAGGTCGACATTGCCGGTGTGACTATGCCCATAACAAAGCATAACTACATTGTTAAGGACGTAAACAAGCTTGCAGACACAATCCGTTCTGCATTCAGAATTGCTTCGGGCGGAAGAAGAGGCGCAGTTCTCGTCGACATAACAAAGGACGTAACGGCAAACAAGGCTGAATACAGCTATAAAGCTCCTGAGCCTGTTTTGCCCATACACAGTGTTATTCTCAATAAGGACATTGAAAAAGCAGCAGAGCTTATTAACGCAGCGGAAAAGCCCCTTCTCTATGTAGGCGGCGGTGCTGTGGCGGCTGAAGCGAGAAACGAAATTTTGAGCTTCCTGGATAAAACCGATATGCCCGTCTGCTCTACTTCAATGGGCTTAGGTGTTGTTCCCTGTGACCACCCCTCATATTTGGGTATGATCGGTATGCACGGAACTATAGGCGCAAACACAGCGGCTAACGAGTGCGACCTGCTTATTGCAGCAGGCGCAAGATTTTCCGACAGAGTTGCCACAAGCTTTAAACGTTTTGCCCCCAACGCCAAAATAATTCATTTGGATATTGACCCGGCTGAAGTCAACAAAAACATAAAGGCTGACGCAGCTGTCATAGGCGACCTTAAGGAAATTTTCAAACGTCTTAAGCTTAAAACAGGCGAGGTTAAATTCGCACACTGGAAGGACGAAATTGTTCGCTACCATAAGGAAAACCCCTTGAAATACTGTAAGGACGAGCATCTGAGACCCCAGTTTATAATCGAAAAAATAAACGAGGTTACAAAAGGCGACGCTATCATCACAACAGAAGTAGGTCAGCACCAAATGTGGGCTTGCCAGTTCTTAAACATTAAGTCTCCCAGAAGCTTCTTTACTTCCGGCGGCTTAGGCACAATGGGCTACGGCTTGGGAGCTGCTATAGGCGCAAAGGCAGGAAACCCCGACAAGGTATGTATTAACATTGCCGGAGACGGCTGCTTCTATATGAACAACAACGAGCTTGCCACATCTGTTTTCGGAGATTTGCCCGTAATCGAAATTCTCATAAACAACGAGGTTTTGGGTATGGTCAGACAGTGGCAGACCCTTCTCTACGGCAGACGTTATTCACACACAACCCTTAACAAGGGTACGGATTTCTGTAAGCTTGCGGAAGCCTACGGAGCATTGGGCTTTGAAGTAACCAAGCCCGAGGAATTTGTTCCGGCACTTGAAAAGGCTATTGAAAGCGGAAAGACCTGTCTCATAAACTGCATTATCGACAGAGACGAAATGGTTCTGCCTATGATTCCCGCCGGAGCAGCCTGTGACGATATGATTACCTTTGACGATATGTGTTAATAGTTATAAAAATTTGAATATGTGCTGAAAATCAGAAAGATTTTAAAAATTTTTCTTGACTTTTAAGGTATTTTCTACTATACTAAGAACAGTGCTTGTTTCAGAATAAGTCAAAGACTATGCGCATATTTGCTTTCAGCAAATATGCTTATGACCAACAGCGTTTATCAACGCCCCATTTAGTAGGGGCTTGAAACCCCTACTAAATGGAGAGTAAGCACCCACCGCCTAAGAGGCGGGGAACTTCCTCTGTTGGTCAATAAGCAGGATATAAACAAGGAGGTGCTTTTATAATGAAAATGACATTTCAGCCTAAAACCAGACAGCGTTCAAGAGAACACGGTTTCAGAAAGAGAATGAGAACCTCTAACGGCAGAAAGGTTTTAGCAAGAAGAAGAGCTAAGGGCAGAAAGGTATTATCAGCTTAATCGGCTTAAGGCTTTTCCAAATAACAGGATTTTTCGGGGCTGTCTCTAAAGGCAGCCCTTTTCTTAAGATTTATACTTTTAAAACAGGTCGGAGGCGGTTTTTGTGAAGTTTACGCAGTCGCTTAAAAAAAATCATCAGTTCAGATATGTTTACGGCAGAGGCCGCTCTATTGCCAACAAATATCTCATTATGTATGTAATCAAAAATAATTCGGATATTAACAGGCTGGGCATTTCTGTCAGCAAAAAAATAGGCAATTCCGTAGTAAGAAGCCGTGTCACAAGGCTCATTAGAGAAGCCTATCGTCTTTCGGAGGAAAATATCAAGCCCGGCTATGACATTGCGGTTATAGCAAGAGCCGCTATGAAGGGCATAACCTACGCCGAAACCCACAGAAGCCTAAACCACCTTTTGAAAATTCACAAGCTTCTGACAGGTGAAGCAGCACAGACAAAACAGCAAAATTCTTAAAGGGATGATGTTTTTATGAAAAAAAATATAGCGGCTAAATTTGCCCTTAAAATGATTATGTTTTATAAAAACTTTATATCCGTCCGCACGCCCCCAAGCTGTAAATACATCCCCACCTGTTCGACCTATGCCTATCAGGCAATCGAAAAATACGGCTTTTTCAAGGGGGGCTTAAAGGCAGCCTGGCGAATTTTAAGGTGCAACCCCTTTTCAAAAGGCGGCTATGACCCTTTGGAATGAAAATAAGCATAAAAAGAAAACCTGCTCATAACGAACAGGCTTTTTTAATGTAATCAGATTATTGAATATAATTAATTAGATCTCGAAAGAATTGTTATCTGTTGATTCGCCGTTAAATACATAATAGCACTTGCCTGCGTCGGGCTGATAATAAAGCTCAACTGAAGAGAGATCCTTCATTTTGTTGCCGGCTGCCTTCCAAGTTTCTTTAGCTTTATCA
This sequence comes from Clostridiales bacterium, assembly GCA_021204175.1. Taxonomy (GTDB): domain Bacteria; phylum Bacillota; class Clostridia; order Lachnospirales; family CAG-274; genus JAJQCI01. Next base: position 14,088 of record JAJPZT010000090.1, read on the forward strand.
ACGATAGCTTTTTGGTCTACCTTTTTTCCGTTAAATTCAATAAATAAATCTACTTTTGTCATAATAATAATACTCCCATAAAATAAATTAAACTTTAAGGCGAAGCTTAATCTGTGACAAATTCAAAAGCTTAAGCCTTATTCACCATTACTTACGATTTTTTCAACCTTTTTAATGATAATAAATTTTTTCAAATTTGTCAAGTTTTTATTGGAATATCAGCGATTTTTTTGTTAAATTTAATAAACAGCCAGTTTTGTTTGTGCAAGTTACCTAAAAATCCTTCTCTAAAAGCTCCATTTTTGATACAGAAACCTCATAAGCCGTTTTTTCAGCCGTTTCTCCGTTGTCAAACTTTTTTTGATAGAGTCTGCTCTGCATCCTCCCTTCTATGAGAATATTGCTGCCTACAGCTAAATTCTTTGAGAAAAGTGCATTTCTTCCCCATGCAATCAATGGTATGTAGTCCGACTTGCCGTAGGTTCGGTTTACTGCTAAAAGTATGTCGGCTATTTCTCTGCCCAAAGGTGTGGTTCTGTAAAGAGGCGGCTTGCAGATAAAGCCGTTAAGGCAGACTGAGTTCGGCGGCTCGTTTCGGCTGAGCTCGTCGGGATAGGCGACATCCTTTGTGAAAATACTTAAAATAAGGTGGTTTCGGTTTTCGGAATATGTGTTGTATGAACGAAGCTGACCCTTGATTGTGATTTCTGCTCCCGGGTGCATTGTGTTTTCGTCAATGAGCCTTTCGGAAATTGTCACAGGCAAGAGGTCACAGACCTCCGAAAGTCTGGGCACTCTTATAAAAAAGGAATAAAAACCCTCTCCGTAGACCCTGTGGCTGAAACTGAATTCCCCTTCTATTCTGCCTGTAACGGCTATTCTGTTGGTAGCTCTTATATCCTGCTGCAAGTTAATCCCTCCGTAGAATAAAATCTTTTTTTTATAATCTATTCTCGTTCATATTAAAATAGAAGTGTTTAAACTGCATAAAAGCTCATTTGCTCTATTTCCGATATTGCGGAAGAAACTGCTCCGGCAATTATATCCGACATATCCATTACAACAGCCAACCGTGTGTTTTGAAGAACCCTCATTCCCGATGGGCTGTCTGAGCCTACTATGCCCGTTATGCTGATTGCTCCGGCTGTGGGAAGGCTCTTTCCTATGGCTGTTCCCGGGCGAACCCCCTCGTCTGCCACTGTTATATGCTCCGTATGAACCCCCAAGGCTGCGTCAACGGCTATAACCAAGGGCTTTCCTCTTCGGTTTATGGCGCTCAGGGCATGCTTTAGGTTTTTGGCATGGACGGGGTTGTGAATTGTTCCGTAAACAGGGCAGAAAATTGAGCTTTGAAGCCTGTCCCCTACCAAAGGCCCTAAGCTGTCACCCGTAATTCTGTCTGTGCCTATGCACAGCAAAACAATGTGGGTGTAAAGGGGCAGCTTTTCTTCAATCATAAGCTTTAATGTGTTCTTTATTTTCGTTTCTGCGTTTATATCCTTGCTGCTGTAATAAAATGTCATAGGCTGTCTCCTGTTTATCTGTATTTTTAAATTTTTCCTTTTTATTATTTTATCTATGTATTGTTATTTTATTCAAAAGACAAAGAAAAATTTATGAAAAAATTGGGTGTGGACAAATAGCTCAGATTATGGTATAATATAGCTATGAGAAAAACAAAA
>JAJPZT010000035.1 GCA_021204175.1 Clostridiales bacterium
TAACTTCCACTTTCACCCCTTCAAAGTGGAAGTAAACTTTTCACTTCAGCTGAAAAAAATATGTAAAAAATTAAAAAAGGCTTGATTTTTACATTTTTTATGTGATATAGTGATAATGGCAAAACATTTTTGACATTTCAAAATCAAGGAGGTTTAATTTTGAAGATTAAGAAAATTATATCGGCGGCACTTATAACAACGCTGCTTCCGTTGGGAACAGGAATTACCGCTTTCGCCGAGGACGGCTTAGACGGTTTGGAGGCTGTGCCTTATTTGAGCACATCGGATTATGAAATTACAAAAAACGGAGACTATATAAACGTAGACACGGGATCAGACGATACATCACTTTTGGATTCAATCTATTCAAAACGAAGAAGTACACTTCCTGTATACTACAACAATGACCCTGAGAACCTTGAATATGTAACAACACCGAAAAGCCAGGGCAGTTTGGGAACATGCTGGTCATTTGCTTCATCGTCCTGTATTGAAACTCTGCTTATGAAGAAAGACGGCGTAAGCTCGGTTGATGAAGATGATACAACATATAATTTTTCGGAGCTTCATGCTGCTTTGGCTTGCAGCAACAAATTTCTCTTAGATGATACATACGGTTATGTGAGTACAGGCTATAATGACGGCGGAAATCCGATGTTGTATATTATGTATGCAACAAGAGACGAAATAAGAGACGATGACGGAGACTTAAACGTCTTTAACGGGCCTGTTTCAGAGGAGGAAATGCCCTATATAACTGATACAACCGAGATAGACAAAATAACTGCCGCTGATATGGAAACAGACAAAGCGGGAAAGTATTTCCCCGGTTCACTTTCTGCTTTGCACTTTTATTCGGAATTAACCGATGAAGAAAAAGAGAGCAGAAACACTTTAATTAAAGAATTTATTAATGCCTATGGCTCTGTGAATATAGCCATATACAGCGGAGCAAGGCTGGAAACAAACTATGCAAATTTCGGAGAAACCGACGACTATACCTTATTCTATGAGCCGTATTGTGAATCATCTAATCATGAAGTTGCAATAGTTGGCTATGACGATAATTTTTCGAAAGACTATTTTATAGCAGCCGGCTTTGAAGACCCCGGTATGAACGGCGCTTTTCTTGTTAAAAACTCATGGGGTACAGGCTGGGGCAAAAACAGCGGATATTTTTATATGTCATACGGTTCTCATATAAATAATATATATGCTTTCGGCGACTTGATTTCAAGGGATACATATGACTATGAATATGATTATGCACCTTTCTATCCGATAAGCACTGTCGTTACATTATCGTTTTCTGACAGCGAAGGCGAGGTTGTGGCTTATGGCGGTGTTTATGCAAATAATTTTGAAAAGCAAACCGATAAGCCCGAAGAATTAAACAAGGTGTCAGTATACGTCAACCATAGTCAGACTGTTCTCAAGTTTTATGTTGATACCGACGATTCCGACGGTTTAAACAATGATATGCAGTCTCTTGCCATTAAAGCACCGAGCGGTGACAGTATGGCTTACAGCTGGTATGACGATGAAGGTACGTCTATATATGTTCCCTATGCAGGGCATTATGTTTTTGAACTTCAAGAGCCTGTGGCAATAGAGAATGATTTTACCGTTGCCGCTTACGCATATTCTTACGGCGGAATGCCTATATGCTGTGAAAACAGCTATGAATATTCCGACGGCTCGGGAACATTTGTGGAGCATAAATACATAGGTAAAAGCTATCTCGGAACTTCCATAGACGGTACTTTGGTAACTCTTTATGATGCTTTTCACGAGGACGATCCCAGTATCGGAGAGGACGAATATAAATGGGATTTAATGATAAATGCCTACACATCGGAGACTCCCGTTTATGTGACAGTTGACGGCACTGTATACGAAGCCGAATACGGTTCGTCTTTAAGCGGTGTTCTTTCAGACGCAAATATAACCGAGACAGTCTATGAAGAAACAGAAGAAAACAGCTATGCACCTGTTGCCGACACAGATATGGAGCTTACAAAGCACATAAGTCTTTATACAGGCTCATATCTCCATACACCTTCTATAGAAATGAATAATTATCAGGCTTCAGATGACGGAGAGGCAATAAGGTTTGTAGGCGAAATCACAGACAGCTTTGATGAGGCGGTTGAAAGGGTAGTTGCCTTGGGCTTTGTTTATTCTGCTGACGGCGGTGACACAACAGAAACAATTGTGTGTGATAATGAGCTTTACGAAGCTTTGGGAGATTATACTGCACCGAACAATACTTATCTCTTTAAGTCCGGCGAGCTTACGGCGGCAGACTATATTGTTGCGGCTTATGTAAGCTATGTCATCAGCGGCGAAACCGACACAGTTACAGTCTACACCGAAGAAGAGACAATAACTATCGCAAGCACTTCAGACGATTAATGAAAAAGGAGGATTTATTTTGAAACTAAAACAAATTATTTCGGCGGCGCTTATAACAGCTCTGCTGCCCTTAAGTATGGGAATAACAGTTCTCGGTGAGGACAGCTTTGAAGATTTAGACGGCTTGGAGGCTGTACCTGATTTGGGAGCAGGCGGAGTGGAGCTTACATTAAACGGAGATTATCTGAACGCAGACAAAGGAAGAGATGACGCTTCACTTTTGGGGATAAATTCAACTTCGAAGCGAAGACTTTATATTCCGGACTCATATAACAGTGACCCGGACGGTCTTCTTTATTATATAAATTCACCGAGAGACCAGGGTCATTTCGGATCTTGCTGGGCTTTTGCTTCAACGTCCTGTATGGAAACTCTGCTTTTGAAGCAAGACGGCAATATTATGGTTGATGAAGAGGAGGATCAATCATATAATTTTTCGGAGCTTCATGCCGTTTTGGCGTGCAGCAACAGCTTTCTTTTAGATGGTGAATACGGTGTTGTGGGCAGGGGCATTGAGGACGGCGGCAGTATGTGCGGTTATGCTATGTATACAACAAGAAATGAGGACAATAACCTCTTTGCCGGTCCTGCTCTTGAGACAGATATGGAATATACGGATGATACAACCAAGATGGCAGAAATAACTGCCGAAGATATGAAAAATGCCGAAGCAATAAAATATTTCCCCGGTTCATTTTCCGATTTGTATTTTTCATCACAGTTGGACGAAGACGATTTAGAGGACAGAAATGACTTAATTAAAGAATATGTTCTTACCTACGGATCTGTGGCTATAGCCATACAATGCGGTGAAGCGGTTGACAACAACTTTGAAAATTTTGCAGAAGCCGGCGGTTACACCTTGTTCTATGAGTCGACTTTAGAAACAGCCGATCATGGGGTCACAATAGTGGGCTATGATGACGATTTTGACGGAGACTTATTTGAAACGGCGGGCTTTGCTAACCCGGGTATGGACGGCACTTTTCTTGTTAAAAACTCATGGGGTACAGACTGGGGTTCAAACGGCGGATATTTCTATATGTCATATGCTTCCCAAATAAACGAAATATGTGCTTTCGGCAATTTGATTTCAAGAGATACATATGAATATGAATATGATTATGCACCTTATTACCCTCTGTACACAATTCATACATTAAACTTTTTAAACAGCTCAGGCAATGTTGTGGCTTACGGCGGTGTTTATGCAAATAATTTTGAAAAGAAAATCGAACAGCCCGAAGAATTAGACAAAGTATCATTATACGTCGCTAACGGTAATACCAACCTTAGGTTTTATATTGACACAGACGATTCCGACGGTATAAATAATGATATGCAGCAGCTTTACATTAAGGATGCAGCTGACGGTTCGCCTTACACTGTAAATTCTTCATACATATATGTTCCCTATGCGGGTCATTATGTTTTTGAACTGGAAGAGCCTGTTGCCTTAGAAGGTGATTTTACGGTTGCCGTTTATGCATATTCTTACAGCGGAGAACCCGTGTATTATGAAGGCTCATGTGATTTAAGTGAAGACTCGGTATTTTTAAACCATAAATACAGCGGCAACAGCTATATATCAACTTCCATAAACGGCACTTTCGAGAAGGTTTATGATGTGTTTCAGGCAAGCGATGACGAAGCCGATGCAGATGATTATAAGTGGGATTTAATGTTAAATGCCTATACATCGGAAACTCCCGTTTACGTAACAATTGACGGCACTGTATACGAAGCCGACTACGGCACAGTCTTAAGCGATTTTCTTGCTGCAAAAGGCATAACCGATACGGTTTATGAAGAGACAGACGGCGAGGAAAACAGCTATGCGCCGGTTGACACAGATATGGAGCTTACAAAGCACATAACTCTTTATACGGGCTCATATATCTATGCACCTGCCATAACAATGGACAACTATCAGGCTTCGGATGACGGAGAGGCAATAAGGTTTGTAGGGGAAATCACCGACGAGTTTGACGACGCAGTTGAAAAGGTAATCGCCTTGGGCTTTGTTTATTCCGTAGACAGCGGCAGCACCACAGAAACAATTGTGTGTGACAATGAGCTTTATGAATCTTTGGAAGATTATACTGCACCGGACAACACTTATCTCTTTAAGTCAGGGGAGCTTACAGCGGCAGACTACATTGTTTCCGCTTATGTAAGCTATGTTATAAGCGGTGAAACCGACACAGTAACAGTCTATACCGAAGAAAAGACAATAACAACAAGCGCTTCAAATGATTAATAAAAGGGGAGGAATTGAATAATGAAAAAAATATATGAAAAACCCGTACTTGTAAAGGTTCAGTTAAACACTGAGGAAATAGCAGCAACCGATCCGCTTTCCTCATTTACAAAAATCCCGTCTGAGACATCATTAACAAGGACTTGGACAACTATAAAATATTAACATAAATCCGGACTTTAATAAAAACAGCCGCCTGAACTCCAGTGAGCTTAGACGGCTGTTTTGTATATTCAAAGCCATATTACATAAAAACAACCGCCTAAGCTTTGGAAAAGTAATGGCGGTTGTTTAATCATTTATTTCTAACAGGGCATAACCGCTGATACAGCATTTTCAGCGGACATTCTCTTTTTATATTGCTATGGTTTTAGTTTTTCTTTACTCCGAGAGTTGCTTTTTCGCCGTTAATTGACCATTCCTTTGTGAAGGCGTCGGCGTCAGTTCCTGAAACAGCTTCCGTTGCCAAAACGTCGGAGGTTATGTCAGCGGAATATTTAGCGAAGATTTCGCTTATTTTCTCACTGCCCTCATAATAAAGGGTAATTCTGTCCAAAACCTCAAAGCCTGCTTCCTTACGCATTGTCTGAACCTTAGAGATAATTTCTCTTACGAAGCCCTCGTCAATAAGCTCGTCGGAAAGGTTTGTATCCAAAACTACAGTTGTCTGCTTGTCTGTTTCTGAAACAAAGCCCTCTTTCTTGGCTGTATCGATGAGAAGATCCTCTTCTGCAAGTGTAACCTCTGTTTCATCAACGGTAAAGCTGATTGTTCCCTCAGATTTGAGAGTCTGCATAAGGGCCGAGCCGTCGGCGTTTCTCAAATATTCACTGATTTTGGGAATAAGCTTTCCGTATTTTCTGCCCAGTGTACGAAGCTGGGGCTTAAATGTGTATGAGGTGAAAGCACTTACGTCGTCAGTAAACTCACACTCCTTAACATTAAGCTCGTCCGTAATAATTTCCTTATAAATATCGTACAAAGCAGTAGGTGCTTTTACATACATTTTGCCGATAGGCTGACGGTTTTTAATGTTGGCTGAGTTTCTTGCGGCTCTTCCGGCGATTACGACAGAGAGAACCTCATCCATAGAAGCCTCAAGGTCTTTGTTAATAAGGCTTTCGTCGGCAACGGGGAAGTCGCAAAGGTGAATTGACTCCGGAGCAGACTTATCAACATTTACAACAAGGTTTTGATAAATTTCCTCTGCCATAAAGGGAACAAAGGGTGCTGAAAGCTTAGCAAGCTCTGTCAAAACAGTGTAAAGTGTCATATAAGCGTTGACCTTGTCCTGAGGCATACCCTTTCCCCAGAAACGCTCACGGCTGCGGCGAACATACCAGTTTGAAAGGTCGTCTACAAAGGCGTTCAATGCTCTTGCTGACTCTGTGATTTTATATGCGTCAAGGCTCTTGTCAACATACTGAATAAGTGTGTTAAGCTTTGAAATTATCCACTTGTCGATTATTGCAAGCTTGTCATATTCAAAGGTGTAGTCCTTGGGGTTGAAATTGTCAATGTTTGCATAGAGTACGAAGAAGGCGTATGTGTTCCAGAATGTGCCCATAAACTTACGCTGTGCTTCGTTTACTGCCTTTTCGTAGAAACGTGAGGGCAGCCAGGGGTTGGAGTTTGTATAGAAATACCAGCGGACAGCGTCTGCGCCCTGATTATCCAAAACCTCCCATGGGTCAACAACATTGCCTAAGTGCTTAGACATTTTTCTGCCGTCCTTATCCTGAACAAGTCCCATAACGATACAGTTTTCGAAGGGAGACTTGTCGAAAATAAGGGTTGAAATAGCCATAAGCGTGTAGAACCAGCCTCTTGTCTGGTCAACGGCCTCCGAAATGAAGTTAGCGGGGAAGTGCTTTTCAAAAAGCTCCTTATTTTCAAAGGGATAGTGGAACTGTGCAAAGGGCATTGAGCCTGAGTCGAACCAACAGTCGATAACCTCGCTTACTCTTGTCATTTTTCCGCCGCACTTGGGGCATTTAAGATGTACGTTGTCGATATAGGGCTTATGAAGTTCAATATCTTCGGGGCAGTCATCAGACATTGACTTAAGCTCTTCAATACTGCCTATTGTGTGGCGGTGACCGCATTCACATTCCCAAATGGGGAGAGGTGTTCCCCAATAACGCTCTCTGCTTAAGCCCCAGTCGATTACGTTTTCAAGGAAGTTGCCGAAACGTCCGTGCTTTATGTTGTCGGGAATCCAGTTTACTGTTTCGTTATTCTTAAGAAGCTGATCCTTAACCTTTGTCATAGCAATAAACCATGTGTCTCTTGCGTAGTAAAGCAAGGGTGTGTCACAGCGCCAGCAGAAGGGGTAGTCATGTTCAAAGGGAAGAGCCGCAAAGAGCTTTCCGCTTTCCTTTAATTTCTCAATAATTTTGGGGTCGCCGTCTTTAACGAAAACTCCTGCAAGGTCAGTAACCTCTTTTGTGAAGCAGCCCTGTTCGTCTACAAGCTGAACGAAGGGAAGGTCGTAGTTTTTGCCGACCTTAGCATCGTCCTCACCGAAGGCAGGAGCAATGTGAACGATACCCGTACCGTCTGTAAGAGTTACATAGCCGTCGCAGGTTACATAATAAGCAGGCTTTTCAAGGCTGTCCTTTACATAGTCGAAAAGAGGCTCATAGCGGCTGCCCTCCAAATCCTTGCCTACATAAGACTCAACGATTTGAGCTTCTTCGCCTAAAATTGTTTTAACAAGGGCTTCAGCCATAATGAAGTTTTCGCCCTTTGAAGAAACCTTTACATATGTTTCATTGGGGTTTACACAAAGAGCCACGTTTGAGGGAAGTGTCCAGGGGGTGGTTGTCCAAGCTAAGAATGAACAGTCGGGAATATCCACACACTTAAAACGTGCAATAACAGATGTTTCCTTTACGTTTTTATAGCCCTGAGCAACCTCGTGAGATGAAAGAGCCGTTCCGCAGCGTGGGCAGTAAGGCACGATTTTGTGACCCTTATAAAGGAGACCCTTATCCCAAATTTTCTTAAGAGCCCACCAAATAGACTCGATATATGTGTTGTGATAGGTTACATAAGGGTTATCCATATCAGCCCAGAAGCCAACTCTGTCTGACATATTGCGCCACAGTGTTTCATATTTGAATACAGATGACTTACACTTTTTAATGAAAGGCTCAACGCCGTATTCTTCTATTTGGGGCTTGCCGCTTATGCCGAGTTCTTTTTCGATTTCAAGCTCAACAGGCAGACCGTGGGTGTCCCAGCCGGCTTTTCTCAAAACATGACAGCCCTTCATAGTGCGGTAACGGGGAATAATGTCTTTGATTACACGTGTCAAAATGTGACCGATGTGGGGCTTTCCGTTAGCTGTAGGGGGTCCGTCATAAAATGTAAATTCAGGGCAGCCCTCTCTCTGCTCAATACTTTTTTTGAAAATATCGTTTTTCTTCCAAAATTCAAGGACGTCTTTTTCTCTTGCGGCAAAGTCAAGATTTGTTGTGACCTTGTTGTACATAATTTTGCCTCCTATATTAATGTTTTAGTCTATTACTATACCATACGTATAAGCAAAAGCCGATTGCTCCGTGCTTCGCACTCTCACAATCGCCGCCGACATTCGTAATCCGCTCATTTTCCTGAGAAAAATGGCTGCTTACTCATATCGGTGAGGTTCTCTAATGTCCAATCATCTATGCAAACAAGTTTGCCAATCTGATTGGACATTGAGAACGCTTTTGCAATAAATAAAAAGCCCTCGTCTTTTACAGGACGAAAGGCTATGGTTTTCCGCGGTACCACCTGAATTAATTCGGCAAAGAAGCCGAACTCTCTTTGTGTGGGTAATAACGGACGCCGCCGTCAGAGTCTACTTGCAGAAAGCTTTCGGTCTGCCGCTAAAAGGTGATTTAACATAGGATAACTGCCGCCCGGCTCACACCTTACCCGAACTCTCTTTAGGTCTTATCCCTGTTCTTTCCTTATCAATGCGTTTAACAATATGAAAACATTATATCTGAAAAATCCTCATTTGTAAAGGGTTTTTGAAAATTTTTTTAAAATTAACCTTAAAAGCTTCAGGCTATTTTATCGGTCAGTTTTGAGGGGAAAGCTGTTTTTATTACCTCCTCCACAGAGCTTACCTTAATGAGATTTATGGGCAAAGCGTCAAACTTAGGGGCATAGCAGTCTTTGGGTATAAGGGCTGTTTCCGCTCCGGCGGTAACGGCGGCTCTCAGCTTTTCTTCAACGCCGCCTACAGGCAGAACGCCGCCCTTTATGCCCAGTTCACCTGTCATAACGGTTTTGGGGTTTAAGGGCGTATTTAATGCGGCGGAATAAAGGGCGCAGAAAATGGCTATTCCGGCGGAAGGCCCGTCTATGGGAACTCCTCCCGGGAAGTTTATATGAAAGTCCGAGCTTGAAGTGTCAACCCCCAAAACAGTGTTCAGAACAGTCAGGGCATTTTCAGCCGAGGCATAGGCAGTGCCCTTTCTGATAATTTTTCCCGTCGGGGAGTTAAGCTCTTCTCTTTCCACAACTCCGGTAATGTTAAGCCTGCCGCTTCCCTCAGTGCAGACCGCTTCGACAGGCAGAACACAGCCCGAGCCGCCCCCTGTGACCGCCAAGCCGTTTGTTATGCCCACGCCTTCACAGAGACTTTGTCTGTAAACAGGGCTGAACCTTGCAAAATCAGCTACCTTTAGAATATCATCTTTCTTAATGGTTTTTCTGCCGTTAAGCCTTGCAACAGATGCCGCAGTCTGAATTATATTAACCGTGTTTCTGCCGTTTTCGCAGTATTCCGACACCAGCGAGGGAACAGCCTCTTCATAGCTTAAGCCTGCTTTAACACATGAGCCTGCGGCGATTTTTTCTACCTGTTCGGGGGTCAGGGGATTAAAGAAAACCTCACGACAGCGGCTTCTCAATGCTTCGGGGATGTCCCTGGGCGACTTTGTTGTTGCCCCCAAAAGGCGAAAATCCGCCGGGAGACCGTTTCTGAAAACATCGTGAATATAAGGCGGCGTGTTTTCATCGTCAGGGGAATAATAGGAGCTTGTCAAAAATACCTTTCTGTCCTCCAAAACCTTAAGTAAGCGGTTAAGCTGATAGGGGTGAAGCTCTCCTATTTCGTCTAAAAACAGTATTCCCCCGTGGGCTTTTGTGACTGCTCCCGGCTTGGGTCTGGGAACTCCTGCTGAACCGTAAGCCCCTGCCCCCTGATAAATAGGGTCGTGAACAGAACCCATAAGAGGGTCGGCAATGTTTCTTTCGTCAAACTGAAGAATAGCCGAGTCAAGCTCTACAAATGGAGCGTCTGACTTAAAGGGTGAGCTTGCGGAGCGCTTTGCTTCTTCAAGAATAAGACGAGAAGCGGCGGTTTTGCCTACTCCCGGAGGACCGTAGATTATGACGTGCTGAGGGTTTTCGCCCATTAAGGCGGCTCTGAGAGCTTCAATGCCCTTTTCCTGACCTACTATTTCTTCAATTTTTTTGGGTCGGGCTTTCTCTGAAAGAGGCTCTGTCAGGCTTATGCTTCTGAGCTTTTGAAGCTCCATTCTCTCCTTTTCCGAGCTTAGGCGTATTGTTTTTACGCTGGAACGGTGATTTTTTATGGAATTTGCAAAATAAGCTATGGCAGTTATGCTGAAAATAAGCTGAGATATAATTAATAATGTACTTAGGTTAAGCATTTTTAATTCCTCCGTATAATTTTTTGAAAAATACTATATTGGAATTATTGCCCGTTTATTGTAAATTAATTCCTTCAAAAGAAAAACTGCCGAAAATAAAAAACGGCAGTTTTAAGAAGCGTAGATATTAATTGTTAATCGGGGAAATTATCTTTGGGAGGGATCTTAAAATCGGAGATTATTCGGCGGTAGCACTCTTCACAAAGGTCGAAGCTGTGGTTTTCTCCGTCAAAGGCTGAGCCGTAGCCCCATTTTTTGTCTGCCGAAAAATAGTGGTCTCGGCTGTCAGTGCCTAATGAGGGAATTTCCCTTCCGCAGCTGTTGCAGAATACCCTGTCTCTGATTAATTCCTCCTTTTTTATGGTTTTAAAGGTTCTCATTTTCTTTTGTTCTCCTCTCCTGCGTTTACGTGGATTAAGCCCTATAATATCCCTTTTTATTTATTCAAAGCGAGGTTATAATTGAAAATAAAATCTTTCAACTATAACCTCTTTGATTATACTATATTTTATATTAAAAAGTAACAGGGGTTTTGTGGAATAAGCCACTCAGTTTGCTAAAAGCATTTCCCCCACCTTGTTTACAGGCCCTGCGCCGATTGTTATAAACAGGTCGCCGTCCTTAAGCTCTGACCTAAGCTCTTCCGCACAAGCCTCAAAGCTTGGGCTGTAGCTTGCATCCTTGCCTCTTTCCTTAAGCTTTTCCATAAGATCCCTTGAATGAATATCTCCCGGGTCTTTTTCTCTTGCGGCATAAATATCCAAAAGGTAAATTTTATCCGCCAGTGAAAGAGCGTCAACAAACTCGGAGAAGAGGTCTTTTGTTCTTGTATAGGTGTGGGGCTGAAATGCTATAACAATCCTGCTGCAGTCCATTTGCTTTGCGGCTTCAAGAGTTGCCTTAATTTCTGTTGGGTGGTGGGCATAGTCGTCTACTACAAGAGCACCGTTGAGACTGCCCTTTCTTTCAAAGCGTCTGCCTGTGCCGTGAAAAGCCTTTAAGCCCGAAATAATGCCTTCATTGCTTACGCCGAATTTTTTACAGAGGGCGGTAACTGCCAGGGCGTTGCTTATATTGTGAACACCGGGAACGGACAGGTCTATATGAAGCTGTTTTTCGCCCTCAAAGCAGGCGTCGAAGCTTCCGCAGCCCTTAATGATTTCCACATTCTTAGCCTGCCACTGAGCGTCCTTTCCGCCGTAGGTAATAATTTCGCCCTTAAAGTCCTTAACAGCTGTTTCAAGCTTTGGAATTTCGCTGTTTACAACAATAAAGCCCTTTGTGCGGTTAATGAATTTGTTAAATGAATTATACATCTGCTCCATTGACTTAAAATAGTCCGTATGGTCTCTGTCAATGTTCAATATAATAGAAGCGTAGGGGTTGAAGCTTAAAAAGCTGTCTCTGTATTCACAGGTTTCCAAAATAATATAGTCCTCAGCTCCCAAACGGTAGTTTGAGTGAATTGAAGGCAGAATGCCCCCTATGGAAACAGTGGGGTCAAGCCCAGCCGCCATAAACACCTCTGAAACCATTGAGCTTGTGGTGGTCTTGCCGTGAGTGCCCGCTACGGAAATAGGAAATTTGTATTCCTTCATTAATTCCCCTATAAGTTCCGCTCTGCCAAGCTCCGGAATGTTCCTTCTCCTGCCCTCGGCACGCTCCGGGTTGTCCTCCGAAATAGCGGCGTTATATACTATCAGGTCTGTTTTGTCTGTTATATTTTTTTCGCTGTGACCGAAAAAGACAGTTATGCCTACGTTTTGAAGGTGTTCCGTCATGTCGGTCTGCTGAAAGTCCGAGCCCGTTACATTGTGGCCCCAAGTGTTTAAAATCTCCGCAAGGGCGGACATGCTTATTCCGCCGATACCTATAAAGTGAATGTTTTTATAATTTTTAATGTTCATATTTTTCCACCTTAGTCTATATATTATAAAGAAGGTTGTCTCTTCAAACACAGTGTTCAAAAATCAAATACAGAGGAAAGCCTTCTCTTTATCATTATTATGATACAAGAACGAAAAAAAATCAAGTGTCAGTTGCCTAATTATTAAATTTTTACTAAGTTTTGCTTAAAACAAAGTAAAAATAGTTGTTTTTGCAAGTCTTGTAACAGTAAGTTAATTAATGCTTACTAATTATTAACAATTTTTTTAAAAAAAATTAATTTTTATTGTTGTAATTTACTAAAGAATATTTTAAAATAATTCTAAGGATTACTGAAAAGGCTTCGGCAAGCTTCTTTTACGCCTTAACTGTAAGTCTAATTATTTTAAGAGGTGATATAAATGCGTAAAAAAGAAATGTTGGCTATGCTTTTGGCCGGCGGTCAAGGCAGTCGTCTCGGCGTACTTACTACCGATAAGGCTAAACCCGGTGTTGCTTTCGGCGGAAAGTATCGTATAATCGACTTCCCTTTGAGTAACTGTATAAATTCAGGAGTAGATACAGTAGGTGTTCTCACACAGTATCAGCCCCTGACACTTAATCAGCATATAGGTATCGGTACACCTTGGGATCTTGACGGTCTTTCAGGCGGAGCTACTATCCTTGCTCCTCACCAGAAAACAGGCGAGTCAGGCGACTGGTATTCAGGAACTGCTAACGCTATCTATCAGAACATAAGCTTCATCGACCACTATAACCCCGAATATGTTCTTATTCTTTCAGGCGACCACATCTATAAGATGGATTATTCAGCTATGCTTGCTTTCCATAAAAAGAATAAGTGCGACTGTACTATCGCTGTTATGGAAGTACCTTGGGACGAAGCAAGCCGTTTCGGTATTATGAATGCCGATGAAAACGACAAGATCTACGAGTTCGAAGAAAAACCCGCTAATCCTAAGAGCAACCTTGCGTCAATGGGTATTTACATATTCACTTGGAGCAAGCTGAGAGAAGCTCTTATTGCCGACAACAAGATTCATGCAGATTCCGACTTCGGTATGCATATTCTTCCCGCTTTCTTAAACGGCGGTCAGACACTCTACGCTTGGAGATTTAAGGATTATTGGAAGGACGTAGGAACAATCGACTCCTATTGGAGAGCTAATATGGAGCTTATCGACACTGTTCCCGAGTTCAATCTCTATGAAAAATTCTGGAGAATTTATACTAAAAACGATCATCAGCCCCCTCAGTTCACAGCCGACAGCGCAGAAATTCAGAAGTCTCTCATTTCAGAGGGCTGCCAGATTTACGGCAAGGTTGTAAACTCCGTAATTTCAAAGGACGTTACTATTGAAGAGGGCGCAGAGGTTTATGACTCAATTATTATGGAAAACTGCGTAGTTAAGGCAGGCTCCAAAATTTATAAGTCAATCATCGACCAGAACTCAACAATCGACAAGAACGTAACCATGGGCGTAGGCGAAGACATCGTAAACGAAGACAAGCCCAACATCTATAACACAGGCATCACCGTAGTAGGCAACGACTCATATGTTCCCGAAGGTGTTAAAATCGGCAAGAACTGTGTTATTTACGGCGTAACCGCAGCCGAAAATTATGAAGGCGGCGAGCTTCCAAGCGGAAAATCCTGTGTTTTAAAGGAGGAGGAATTATAATGAAGGCTATTGGTATTATTCTTGCCGGAGGTAATTCCGACAGGTTAGGCGATTTGTGTAAGGAAAGAGCTATTGCGGCTGTTCCCGTTGGCGGCAGCTACAGAGCAATTGACTTTGCACTTTCAAATATGACAAATTCGGGAATTAATAAGGTTGCTGTTATTACACAGTTCAATCTTCGTTCCCTTCAGGATCACCTCTCAGCTTCAAAATGGTGGGATTTCGGCTCAAAGAAAGGCGGTCTGTTTATTCTTTCTCCCTTCAGAAGCCAAAACGATGACAACTGGTACAGAGGCACAGCAGATTCTATCTATCAGAACATAAGCTATCTTAAAAAGTCAAATGAGCCCTACGTTGTTATTACATCGGGCGACGCTATTTATAAAATGGACTTCAATGATATTATCAACTATCATGAAGAAAAGGGTGCTGACATCACTATCGCTTATAAGAACCTTGCTGGCACAAGCAAAGACCCCAAGCGCTACGGCATCGTTGAAGTTGACGCTGACGGAAGAATTACTGACTTTGAAGAAAAGCCCGAAAACCCCAAAAACACAACAGCTTCTATGGGCATTTACGTAATCAGACGTGACGTTTTAATCGATATGCTTGAAAAGAAGATTCCCGAGGGCAAATATAACCTTGTTAAAGACATTATTAAGCCCGGCAGAAACATTCTTAAGGTTTACGGCTACGAATATAAGCCCTATTGGGTAACTCTTAACAGCACAAAGGCTTATTATGACGCTAATATGAAGTTCCTTAAAGCCGACATAAGAGACCTTCTTCTTAAAGAACCCTATATCTATACAAAGCCCAAGGACGATCCGCCTGTTAAATATAACGAAACAGCTAAGGTTAAAAACTCCCTTATCTCCGGCGGTACTATCGTAAACGGAACTGTAGACAGCTCAGTTGTTTTCAGAAAGGTTTATGTTTCGGAAGGCGCTGTTGTTAAGGATTCTATCATTCTTGAGTCAACTCACATCGGCAAGAACTGTGTTATCGAAAACGCTATTCTCGACAAAGAGGTTGTTATCTCCGACGGCAAGAGCGTTATAGGAACAAAGGACGAGCCTGCTGTTGTTGCAAAGGGCACAGTAATCTGATAAAAATTTATAATTAAATAATTGATTTTTTCAGGACAGGTTTTAAGCTTTTAAAGCCTGTCCTTTTTGTTGCATTAAAAAAACCTTGAACCAAAATTCAAGGTTGACAGTCTCCCTTTTGCAACTTAATATATTATTGTGTTGCATCAAGAAAGCAATATGTAAATTATTGATATTATGAT
>JAJPZT010000005.1:0-18241 GCA_021204175.1 Clostridiales bacterium
AAGCTGCTGGGGTCCACCTGCATAGCAGGTGGTTTTATTTTTCCTGCCACACAATGAAAAACACCGGCTAATCTTTGGTGACTGACCGGCGTTTACTTTTTCTTTATGAAATAAAAAATAATTATTTATCTGCTGTTACTTTATCGAATGTGTCTGTAATTTCCTTTTCGGGCTCGGGTGTAAGAAGACTTACAACAATGAGAACAATTCCGCCTAAAAGGAAAGCGGGAAGAAGCTCATATACGTCTAAAATAGAGCCTGCAAACTGTACTCTTATAACGAATTTGTAAACAAATACCATTACGCCGCCTACAACCATACCGCTGACTGCACCGTACTTATTGGCTCTGCGCCAGAAAAGCGCCGCAAGCATTATGGGACCGAAAACAGCGCCGAAGCCTGCCCATGCGAATGAAACGATTTCGAATACCTTGCTTTCGGGGTTAGAAGCTAAAATTACTGCAATAACCGCTATTACAAGAACGGTAACTCTTGCGGCAATCATAGTTGCTTTTTCGGAAAGCTTAATTCCGAATACGTCCTTAAGAATGTTTTCGGAAACAGATGAAGAAGCAGCCAAAAGCTGGCTGTCTGCCGTTGACATTGTGCAGGCGAAAATACCGGAAAGAACAATGCCGGCGAAAATCATAAGAATAAAGCCGTTATCCTTAATTAAGTCTGCTGTGTAAATAAGAATGTTCTGCTCTGAACCGGCAGGAACCTCAATAACTCCGTTTGCAAGGCTGTAGCCGATAACACCTATGAATATAGCAACTGCCATAGCTATAAATACCCAAATTGTGGCAATTCTTCTTGAAAGAGTAATCTGGCTTTCGTCTTTTGAAGCCATAAATCTCAGAAGAATGTGAGGCATACCGAAATAACCTAAGCCCCATGCAAGTGTTGAAATTATGGTCAGTGTTCCGTAGGGCTTTACTTCACCGCCGCTTAAGGTCTTTGTCAGTGAAAACATCCATTCTGTATTGCCTGCATTTTCCATAACAACGTTTAAGCCTCCGGCAAGCTTAATACCGAAAACTACCATTATAACAAGGGCAATTGACATAAAGATACTCTGAATAAAGTCTGTTGTGCTTGCCGCAAGGAAGCCTCCCATACTTGTGTAAGCTACGATAACAACTGCACTTACAATCATTCCGGTAACATAGTTGATGCCGAAAAGGCTTGAAAGCAGGTTGCCGCAGGCTACAAAGCCGGAAGCTGTGTAAGGAATGAAGAAAATAACTATTGTCAGAGCTGCAAGCCCCAAAATAATTTTTGACTTAAATCTGTCTGCAAAAAAGTCGGGAACAGTGATTGAGCCCGTAGCCACGCTGTATCTTCTGAGCTTTTTGGCAACTATAAGCCAGTTTAAATATGTACCTACGCCGAGACCTAAGGCTGTCCAAAAGGGCTCTGCTATACCCGAAGCCAAAGCTACGCCGGGAAGCCCCATAAGAAGCCAGCTGGACATATCGGAAGCTTCAGTACTCATTGCCGTAACAAAGGGACCGAGCTTTCTGCCGCCTAAATAAAAGTCTCCGGTGCTTTTGTTTGTTTTGGAATATTTGTAGCCTATTATAAGCATCATTGCAAGATACAATATAATAACAACCAAAACACCGATTGTTGATGATGTCATAACATTTACCTCCCTGTATAATTATTCATAAAGATATAAAGACAATTTATTATAGCATGTTTTTACAAAAGGGTCAAATTAAAAATCTTTTTAAAATAAAAAAATTAAAATATAATTACAAATAAAAAACAGCCTTGACTTCAGCTTAAGCCTTGGCTGTTTTAAATTTTCTGAAGCTTATAAAAAATTACTTTAAGCCGTATTTCTTGTTGAACTTGTCAACTCTTCCGCCTGCATCTACAAGAACCTTCTGGTTGCCTGTGTAGAAAGGATGGCACTTTGAACAAACTTCAACACGAATTTCGGGCTTTGTTGAGCCTGCTACGAATGTATTACCGCAGTTGCAGGTTACCTTTGCTTGATAATATTTGGGCTGAATATCCTTTTTCATTTTGTTACACCTCTTTCATTATTCGTATACATTTTGGCATACAATTTCAGTAACCAAAACATTATAACACATTTTTTTTCTCTTGACAAGGGGTAAATTCGATAAATTTCAGTTTTTCGGAGAATAATTTTCCGGGAGTTTTTAAAACGCTATTGACATTTTGCTGATAAAGGTAGTATAATCATATTAATTGAATACAGGTATCGCAAGTAATGGGGCACACCACCGCGGGTGTGTCCTTTTTGTGATGTTTTGGAGGTGGATTTTGTGATTGTAAACGGCAAAAAAACCGATTTTAAGCCGGGCGAGAGCCTTTCGGAATTTCTTAAAGAAAAGGGATACAGAATTGAGGTTATAGCGGTTGAGCTTAACGGAGAAATTATAGCCAAAGAAAGTTTTGACACTACCCTCTTAAAAGAGGGCGACGTTATGGAAGTCGTTACATTTATGGGAGGCGGCTGATTAGCCACCAAAAATAAAATTATTTTTAATAAAAGATATTCGGAGGGATTTTATATGAATGATAAACTGATTATAGGCGGACACGAATTTAATTCAAGATTTATTTTGGGCTCAGGTAAGTTTTCACCTGAAATGACGGAAACAGTTCTTAAAAACGGCGGTGTTGAAATGGCTACCCTTGCCCTGAGACGTGTAAACGAGGACGGAAACGAAAGCATACTTGACTATATGCCCAAGGGCATAACACTTCTGCCCAATACATCGGGAGCAAGAAACGCCGACGAAGCCGTTCGAATTGCCCGTCTTGCAAGAGCCGTAGGCTGCGGAGACTTTGTTAAAATAGAGGTTGTTCACGACAGCAAGTACCTCTTGCCCGACAACTACGAAACAGTTAAGGCAACGGAAATTTTGGCTAAAGAGGGCTTTATCGTTATGCCCTATATGTATCCCGATCTTAACGCCGCAAGGGATATGGTAAACGCCGGAGCAGCGGCAATTATGCCTTTGGCAGCACCTATCGGCAGCAACAAGGGACTTGCCACAAAGGACTTTATTAAGATTTTGATTGACGAGCTTGACGTGCCCATAATTGTAGACGCCGGTATCGGCAGACCCTCTCAGGCTTGCGAAGCTATGGAAATGGGTGTTGACGCAATTATGGCAAACACAGCCGTAGCCACAGCGGCAGACGTAGGACTTATGGCTACAGCCTTCCGTCTTGCAATAGAAGCAGGCAGAGCCGCTTATCTTGCAGGCTTAGGCAGAGTTCTTGAGTACAAAGGCGAAGCGTCAAGTCCCCTTACGGGATTTTTGAGAGATTAAGGGGGAATTTTTATGCTTAAGGTTGACAGAAGCTTCAGCCATATGGAATATGTTGAGGGAATGGAGCAAATCCCTCACGACATTATGGATAAAGTTCTCGAAATGAGAAAAAATTATGACTACGGGAAGTATACGGGGGCAGACGTTAAACGCACCCTTATGAAGGACAATCTTACTCCCGAGGATTTCGCCGCACTGCTTTCACCTGCCGCTGCGCCCTATCTTGAAGATATGGCTGCAAGAGCAAAGGAAGTTACACATGCCCATTTCGGCAACGCCGTAACACTTTTCACACCCTTATACATAGCCAACTACTGCGAAAACCACTGTGTTTACTGCGGCTTTAACTGCTACAACAGAATTAAAAGAGCAAAGCTCACTATGGAAGAGGTTGAAAAAGAGCTTAAAACAATCGCCGAAACAGGACTTGAAGATATTCTGATTTTGACAGGCGAAAGCAGAAGTATGTCCGGTGTTGAATATGTAGGGGAAGCGGTTAAGCTTGCAGCAAAATATTTCAAACAGGTTGGGCTTGAAATTTACCCTCTTAACTCAGACGAATACCGCTATATTCATGAATGCGGAGCTGATTATGTCTGCGTTTATCAGGAAACCTACAACCCGGATAAATATGAAACGCTTCACTTAAGAGGTCACAAGAGAATTTTCCCCTACAGATTTAACGCTCAGGAAAGAGCAATTAGGGGAGGTATGCGTCTTGTTTCATTCGGCGCACTTTTGGGTCTTGACGATTTCAGAAAAGACGCTTTTGCAACAGGTCTGCACGCATATTATCTTCAGAGAAAATATCCCCATGCTGAAATTTCATTCTCGCCGCCAAGACTTCGCCCTATCATAAACGATGCTACAGTGAACCCCAACGACGTACACGAAACCCAGCTTTTACAGGTAATGACTGCTTACAGGCTGTTTATGCCCTTTGCGGGAATAACCATTTCCACCCGTGAAAGAGCAGGCTTCAGAGACAACGTTATAGGAATGTGTGCAACAAAGATTTCAGCCGGTGTAAACGTAGGCGTCGGCGGCCACAGCGGTGAGGAAAAAGGCGATGAGCAGTTTGACATTTCCGACGGAAGAAGCGTTGAAGAAGTTCACGCAGCAATCAAAGCTCACGGCTGTCAGCCCGTATATAACGACTATGTGAGGGTTTAATGATGAAAGTCATTGCCGTTACAAACAGGCGTCTTTGCAAAGAGCATTTTTTAAAGAGACTTGAAAGAATTGCAAAAACCGAAGCGGATTATATTATTTTAAGGGAAAAGGACTTGGAAGAAAGCGAATATTTTGCACTTGCGGAAAAATGCCTTAAAATCTGCGGAAGTAAGCTTATAATAAATTCAAGAACCGAAACCGCAAAGACCTTGGGAATTAAAACAATTCAGCTTTCATACTCTGATTTTCTGAAATATGAAAAAGAGCCTTTTGAAAAAATAGGCGTTTCCGTTCATTCCCTCGAAGAAGCAAAAAAAGCCGCTGATATGAACGCGGATTTTATAGTCACCGGGCATATTTTTGAAACCGACTGCAAAAGGGGAGTTGAGCCCAGAGGCGTTGACTTTATTAAGGAAATTGCCGAAAGTGTAAACAAGCCTGTTTTTGCTATCGGCGGAATAAGCCTTGAAACTGCTCCTCTGCTTAAAAACAGCGGTGTTGCAGGTGTCTGCATAATGTCCGGGCTTATGTCAGGAGACAATTTTGAAGAAATAATCGGAAGTATAAAGCCACTTTAAGACTTTATTGTAAAAATTTAATAAAAACAAAAACAGTCCTCTTATTTTCACAGGAAAACAAGAGGGCTGTTTTTTAAGGGAGAAAACCTGTTTCTTTTACAGGCTTTGCTTTAAAATGTCAATTATTTCATCCCGGCTTAATGTTTTATAGCCGCTGTCAAGAATAATTGTGGAATCGGCAATGCCTTCTATCATAGCTTCGTCAGCTCCAAGGTCGGTTATGTTCATAACAAGTCCAAGCTCATTCATCCAGCTTTCCATAGCGGAAAGACCTTCAAGGGCAATTTCATTATCGGTTTTGCCTTCATCATCAACGCCCCAAACATTAACGGCAAAGCTTTTAAATTTTTCAAGACCGTAGGGCATAATATATTTGTAATAAGGAAGAGAAACTGCCGCAAGGGTCATACCGTGGGCTGCATTTGTATGAGCGCCTACTGCCTGACCCAGCATATGAACCATCCAGTCGGTGGATTTACCCTTTGCTACAAGAGTATTCAGCGCCCAGGTAGCAGTCCACATAATATTGCTGCGTGCTTCATAGTCAAGGGGATTTTTGTTTGCTATGCGGCTTGAATGTATAAGTGAACGCATAAGCCCCTCGCTTATATAGTCGCTTGTGTTATCGTCATTACCGGAAAAATATTGTTCGCAGATATGGTTGAAAATATCATATATGCCCGAAACCATTTGATAATGAGGAAGGGTCATTGTATATTTTGGGTTTAAAATCAAAAATACCGGCATAATCTTTTCATCTGCAAAAACGTGGCCTATTTTCATTTTTGTTTCTGTATTTGTAATAACCGCACCGGCGTTCATTTCGGAGCCTGTGCCTACCATAGTCAAAACACAGCCGACGGGAATAATTTCACAGTCGGGCTCTTCAAATTTTAAATAATATTTTTCCCAAGGATCTTCCTTACAATTTACGGATACGGAAAGAGCCTTTGAGTAGTCGCAGACCGAGCCGCCGCCTACTGCCAAAATAAGGTCGGGTTTATGGCTTTTTGCAGTTTCAATTCCCTCATAAAGCTTATTTAATGTGGGATTTGGCATAACCCCCGAAATTTCGGCGACATTCTTGCCTTCAGCCTTTAAAACAGTCATAACCTCGTCATAAATCCCGTTTTTCTTAACGGAACCTCCGCCGTAAACCAGAATAATATTTTTTCCGTATTTTTTGAGTTCGGAAGCTAAAAAATCAAGAGAATTTTCTCCGAAATATAATTTTGTGGGGTTGCAGTAAGAAAAATTGCCTAACATAAATAATTCCTCCTTTTTACAGTTCAGCTTTTCTGTCAATAATTATAACACTTTCGAAAATATATGTAAAATACTTAATTGTAATATTTATCCATAGCCGAAAAGCATAATAAAAAGAATAATATTTGAAAATTTTAATAAAATTTAATGGCATTCCACTGTAAAATATGATAAAATGTAATTATAGAGAAAAAATTACTCATAAAGGAGGAAAAATCAATGAAAAAGCTTTTATTTTTACTGGCTGCGGTTTTTATTTTAACCGTACCTGCAGCGGCTTTTGCCGACACATTTTTGTCGGAGGATGAAATAGCTGCTCTTGAAGCAAATGAAGACGAAGAGCCTTATTCGGTTCTTTTAAACAACACAGGCTTTGTTACCTTTTCGGCGCAGCAGCCTATTAATGTAGACGGCAGAGTTTATGTTCCCGTCAGAGGGGTATTTGAAAATTTGGGTTATGAGGTTGATTTTGACGTAGAAACCAAAACAGCCGTTCTTACAAGCAATGAACACCAAATCGAAATAACCTTGGGCAATGAGTATTTTACTGTAGACGGCAGATATGTCTATCCGGAAACAGCCCAGTTTATAATGAGAGGCTCCTTTATGATACCTCTTAGGGCAGTTGCTGAGGCTATAGGCGCAGAGGTGGGATATAATGCCACATCAAGGCTTATAACCATAAACTATCAGCTTTCAACAGACGAAACCTCAGTAGCTACAAGAGCAACAACCACTACTGAAGTTACTACCGAAACCACTACAGAAGCTGCCGAAGCAGACGAGGTAAATGTTCACTTTACGATCGACGGCACAGACTACCGTTTCGGTCAGACAAGGGTTTCTTCACCTGTTAAAAAACTGTCAAGCCCCTACGGCTTTACATGGTATGTTTATAAGTCAAACCTTAACAAGTATTATATGCTGGGAATAAATGACGATAAAGAAATAGTCGCTTTTTATGCTCAGTCGCTGAATTTTACATTTAAGACACTGAGCTATGGCGATACCTCGGTTAAAAATGCTCCCAATGTAAACGGCTATACCGTACAATATTATATGAGAAATTCAACAAATAAGCTTTATGACGGAAAGCTTTATGCATTATTTGTATGCAAAGACGAATATTTGGAAGAGGTCACATATGACTATGAGGTCTTGTCGGATATTAAGACACAGCTTTTCGATATGCTTTCAGCTATAAGAACAGGCGAGGGTCAGGGTGTTCAGGATCTTGAAATTTCAGAATATACTACAGCCCAGAAGCACACAGACGACTTGGCAGAAGGCAATAATCAGGCATCTGTATCCTTCACTCAAAAGCTGACGGATTCGGGAGTTTATCTGGATATGCCTAAATATGATCTTTTCGAAACAACATCATCTTCTACCTTCTATTTAGACTTGCTGGACAGAATACTTTCAAACACTTCTGCATATCAGGCTGTTCTCTACGGAGGATATTATGATATAGATATGGGACTTTCTTACAGTGAAAATGAAGATCTTCTCTATTATGCTCAGAATATTTATATTTCTAAAGACGATTATTACGATGATGACTATAGCTATAGATAAAATAATATAGTTATTTATTGAAAACCACAAAAACAAAAAATGGTTTCTCATTTTTTACGAGGGCATTTCAGGTTTTGTGTAAACTGAAAATTGATATATACCGGGTGGAGCAGCAGCTCCACCCTTAATTATTTTTACTGTATTTTACTGATTTGTTAAAATAGGCTTTAATTATTACATGTATTTCACAGCTTACTGATAATGAGGCACTGCAGCTATAGTTTATTACAGCAGGGGGATTTGCTGTAAAGTCAGCAGAGATGTTCTCCGGAATCGGAAATAAACGTTCAGTATTTTGCCCCTATAAGTATAAGCCCCTCCGCAGGCGCAGTAAAGCCTGCCTTAGTCCTGTCCCTTGTTTCAAAAATCTCATTAATTGAAGAAACCTCCCTGTCTCCCGTTCCGACTTCAATAAGAGTTCCCGTCAATATTCTGACCATATTCCGCAGAAAACCCGAGCCTGTATAAATTATGTCAAGCTCTCCGTCCTTTTCTTCAAACCCGACTTTTATAAGGGTTCTCATTGTGGACTTGTCCGTCTTTTTTACAGCGGAAAAGCCCTTGAAATCGTGAGTTCCCTTCATCACTTTGGCAGCTTCCTTCATTTTTTCCACATCTAAGGGGTCGAAAAAGTCAAAAACATACTTGCGTTCGAACACGTTTGAAAAGCCCTTCCTGTTTATGCGGTACATATATGTCTTTTGAAGAACCTTATACCGTGAGTGAAAACGCTCGGAGCAATACTGCGCCGACGTAACCGCAATATCCTTAGGCAGATAAGTGTTTAAAAGCTTCGCAATCTCTTTGGGCGGCAGCTCTGTTTGGCTGTGAAAGTTCACTGTCTGAGCCAGTGCGTGAACTCCGGCGTCGGTTCTGCCGCTGCCTATAATTTCAATTTCCTCGTCCAAAATTCTGCCGAGACACTCTTCAAGCTTGTTTTGAATTGTGGGCTTGTCCTTTTGACGCTGAAAGCCGTAATATTTCGTTCCGTCATATTGAATTGTCATTCTTATGTTAGGCATTTTTTATCGCTCCCGTTATAGTTTCTCTGACGGTTTCGGGCAGAAGAGCTTGCACCTCTTTTGTTAAAGTGTCGGTGTAAATAGGCTTGTGAATAGTCAGATAAACCTTCGACTTTTTTATGTTGCCCTTGTGTTCCTCCATAATTTTGTAGCTGCCGTCAATGGTTACGGGGATAATGGGCGCTTTTGATTTCGTGGCAAGCTTAAAGCTTCCTGCGTGAAATTCCGCAACGGGACCGCCCTTGCTCCTTGTGCCCTCAGGGAAAATTACCATACTTTGACCGCCCTTAATCTGCTTTATGCCCTCGGTTATGACCTTTATCGACTGCTTCATATCGCTTCTGTCCATAAAAAGGCAGTGTATAAGCTCCATCCAGTCATTTAAAAAGGGAAATTTCTGAAGATCGGTTTTGGCTATAAACCCTATGGGGAAGCCCATATTGCCCATAAGAATGGGTATGTCGAAATACCCTTGGTGATTTGCCACCACCAAAACAGGACGGTCGGTTATTATATTTTCTTTTCCCGTCACCTCTACCTCCGAGCCTGTGGAATGGACGATATATTTAGCCCAGCTTTCTGCGTCAGACCAAATTCTCTTGTCACATTCCTCTGCCGAGTGGGTTTTAAGCATTTTTTTGACCTTCGAGGTTTCTCTTAAATTGTTTGTAAGCCATATCATCTGACGTGCATACCAAATTATACTTTTTAAGTTTATCATAAATACTCTCCTTTTTTATTGCTTAATTTTTAGCTGATGACTGCCGGGGCAGAGCCAGAAGAAGCCGCAGCCTTTCGGGTAAGCTAACGGACTTCCGGTCTGCGGCGGACAGCCCTCGCCTGACGGCTCGGGCTGTCCGCCTTCCTTTTTCCCCGGCTCGCCTTTTTGAAGCAAGCCCGAAGGGCTTGTTTTAAAAGGTGAGGCAAAATATTGTTTCATTTTTTTGAAAATAATATAAATTTTCTTTTACTTAATTATAAAAGTGTGATATAATATCCCATAAGGAAATCATTTCTTAATTACGATTATATCCTATTTTTAATAAAATTGAAAGAGTTTTTTTGAGGATTGAATATGAACGAAAGAGAGCTTAGCGCAGCCGTTGTGGCTGATGTTTTTGACAAAGGCTTTGGCAACATTGTTCTTAAAGACGCCTTAAGCCGTCACAAAGAAATGTCAAGGGTTCAAAAAGCCTTTGTTACCGAGGTTGTAAACGGAACATTCAGAAATTTAATAAGAATAGACTATGTTATAGGGCGTTTTTCTACCGTAAAGGTTAAAAAAATGAGACCCTATGTTTTGAATGTCCTGAGAATTTCAGTATATCAGCTTATGTTTATGGACAGAGTTCCGGATTCCGCAGTATGCAACGAAGCTGTAAAGCTTGTTAAAAAGAAGGGCTTCACCAATTTAGGCGGCTTTGTAAACGGCGTTCTCCGAAACATTGCCCGAAACATAAATAAAATACCCTATCCCGATGAAAAAAAAGAGCCTGTCAGATACTTATCCGTAATGTATTCCTACCCAAGCGAAATTATAGAATACTGGCTTGAAACCTTCTCATATGACGAGGTCTGCAAAATGTGTGCGGAAAATCTTAAAACTCCCAAGGTCAGTGCAGCGGTAAACACACTTAAAACAGACGAAAAGGGTCTTATAAAAGCCCTTAAAGAGGACAACATAGGCTCGGTCAGAGCCAAAATAGGCGAGGGTATTTTGAATGTATCAAAAACCTCCGATATAAGCGAAAGCGCAGCATTTAAACAGGGACTTTTTCATATAATGGATCAAAGTGCATACCTATGTGTAAAGCTTTTGAACCCCGAAAAGGGCGAAAGAATTTTAGATGTATGCGCAGCTCCGGGAGGAAAAAGCTTTTTGGTGGCTTATTTAATGGAAAATACAGGCGAAATTGTATCCCGTGACATATATAAACACAAGCTGAGACTTGTGGAAAAGGGTGCAAAACGTTTAGGCATAGACATCATTAAGCCTGAGCTTTTTGATGCTTCCCGGTTTAAACCGGAGGATAAAGAAGCCTTTGACAGAGTTCTGGTCGATGCACCCTGTTCAGGACTGGGTCTTTTAAAGAAGAAGCCGGACATAAAATACAACAAAGCCTTAGAGGATATTGAAGCTTTGGCGGAGCTTCAGAAAAAAATACTTACTGCCGCTCAGGAATATGTTAAGCCCGGCGGAGTTTTGGTCTACTCCACTTGTACGGTCTCAAATAAAGAAAACGAAGACATTAGAGACTGGTTTTTAAAAGAGTTCGATTTTGACTGCTGCGATATTAGCTCACTTGTGCCTAAGGGCGGTGAAACCCAGACTCTCAAAGAGGGCTACATCAACATTACCCCCTATATGTGGGGCGGAGACGGCTTCTTTGCGGCAAAATTTATTAAAAGGTGATATTATGGAGAAGGCTGATATTTTATCTATGAATAAGGACGAGATTTGTGACTTTCTGACATCTTTGGGGAAAGCCAAATTCAGAGGAAAACAGGTTTTTAAACAGCTTCACGGACGAAAACGGACTTCCTTTGACGAAATGACAGATCTTTCCTTAAGTCTAAGAGAAAAGCTTAAGGAAACAAGCGGAATTTTCGGCGTTAAGACTGTTGAAAAATACAAATCTTCTTTAGATTCTACAATAAAATACTTGTTTGAAATCCGAAATGGTTATATAATAGAAAGTGTACTGATGAAATACGATTACGGTTACAGCGTGTGCGTTTCCACTCAGGCAGGCTGCCGAATGGGCTGCGCTTTCTGTGCTTCCACAATAGGCGGTTTGGAAAGAAGCCTAACTGCCGGAGAAATTCTGTCTCAGGTCTACGAAATCGAACGGCAGGAGAATATAAGAGTGGGGCACGTTGTAATGATGGGCTGCGGAGAGCCTCTTGACAACTTCGACAGCTCCGTCAGGTTTATAAGCCTGTTAAGCGACCCGGAGGGCTCAAACGTCAGCAGACGGAATATAACACTTTCCACCTGCGGTCTTGTTGACGAAATCTACAGGCTTAAGGATCTGCACCTGCCTATAACCCTTGCGGTGTCTCTTCATGCACCAAACAATGAAATCAGGCAGAAAATTATGCCTGCGGCAAGAAAATATTCCTACGACGATGTTATAAAGGCAGCGGCTGATTATGCCGAGGGCACAAAGCGGAGGGTTACATTCGAATATGCCCTTATTAAAGGGGTAAACGATTCTGAGAAAGCGGCTTATGAATTAGCCGGGAGACTTAAAGGTGTTTTGGGGCACGTAAATCTCATTCCCGTAAACGATGTGAAGGAAAGAAATTTCCTCAGAAGCTCTGATTCGGGAGTTAAAAAATTCAGCAGTATTTTAACCGCTGAGGGAATAGAAAATACCGTAAGACGGCGGCTGGGCAGCGACATAAACGCAGCCTGCGGTCAGCTCAGAAAGCGGCATAAAAACAACAGCGAGGTGAAAACTTTATGAAAGGCTTTTGTAAAAGCGATATAGGCAGAATAAGAGAAATAAATGAAGACAGCGTCTTTGTTTCAAACGAGCCTGTAGGCAGACTTTCAAATCTTTATATTGTGGCTGACGGAATGGGCGGCTATAAGGGCGGCGAGGTTGCAAGCAGCTCCGCTATAAAATATTTCTGCGAATACTGCAGAGGCTATGAAGGCTCAGACGACACTTTAGACATTATTATTGCCGGTGTAAGATATGCCAACAGCCGTATAATAGAGGACGCAGAGAGAGACCCCGTCAGACTGGGCGGAATGGGCACTACCTTCACCGCCGTGGTTGTTGAAAACGGAAAGCTCTACATTGCCCACGTAGGCGACTCAAGGCTCTACACCTTAGACGATTGGGGCAATTTAAGACAGATAACCACCGACCATTCATACGTTATGGAGCTTGTTAAAGCCGGAAAGCTGACCCTTGAAGAAGCTAAGCACCACCCCGACAGAAACTTTATTACCCGTGCCTTAGGCGTAAGACACGACCTTCTTGTTGACGGAATTGTATCAGGTCTTGCCCGTTATGTTATTTTATGCACAGACGGTCTTACAAATATGTTAAGTGACGATGATATAAAAAATATTGTTTCTTCCGAAGATTTTGCTGAAAATAAGGCAGGCAGACTTGTCTATGAAGCAAACTGCCGAGGCGGCTCAGACAATATTTCGGTAATACTTATTGACAGGGAGGTTGGATAATATGATGTTGGAAAGCGGCACCATTATCAGCGGAAGATACAGAATTGAGGAACAGCTGGGCATCGGCGGAACGGCGGTTGTCTATAAAGCCGTTGACGAAAAGCTCAACAGAGTTGTTACCTTTAAGGCTTTAAAAGAAGAATTTATCGATAATGAGGACTTTGTAAAGCGTTTTACAAAAGAAGCCCAGGCTGTAGCCGGCTTAACCCACCCTAATATAGTAAGCGCCTATGACGTAGGCAGAGACGGGGATATTTGTTATATTATTATGGAATATATTGACGGATATACCCTTAAGGAGCTTATTCTTAAAAATGCTCCCTTTACAAATGAAGAAACATTAGGGGTTTCTATGCAGATTGCTTCCGCTTTGGAGGCTGCCCATAAAAAGGATATTGTCCACAGAGACATTAAGCCCCAAAATATAATGGTTACAAGAGAGGGCAATATTAAAGTAACGGACTTCGGTATTGCCAAAGCAGCCACAAGCTCAACCCTTACTGCGGATCAAATGGGCTCAGCCCATTATTTTTCGCCGGAGCAGGCAAGAGGGGGCTTTGTGGACGATAAAAGCGATATATATTCACTGGGCATAGTTATGTTTGAAATGCTCACAGGCAGACTGCCCTTTGACGGCGAGTCTCCTGTTGCCCTTGCTATGAAGCATATGGACGAGCCTTTGCCGGATATAAAGGCTCTTAACCCCGATGCTTCCGACAGTCTTATTAAGATTATAAACAAAGCCGCTTCAAAAAAGGCTTTCCAAAGATATAAAAGCGCAAAGGAATTGAGCATTGACCTTAAAAAGGCTATTTCCGACACAACAGGCGATTTTGTAACCGAGAATGTATATGACAAAACATCTCAGACAATTGTACTTACAAGCGAGGACAGAAAAGCCATAAGAGAAAAATCAGCTTCAAGCGGTGAAAGACATAATGTCAGAAGCACTCACAGCCGCAGACCTTCAAAAAGCGCCGCAGAAAGAGAAAGACTTAAAAGACAGCGTGAAGAGGAAGAAGCAAAAGCCGCCAACAGACGTGTTATTTTCGGCGCAGTTATTACCGGAGCGGCGATTATTGCAATAATCACTGTTGTAATTGCATTTATGGTGGGCGGAAACAGCGGCAACGACGTTGTTATGCCCGATTTAGTGGGCAAAACCCAGGAGCTTGCGGAAAAATCCGCTAAGGAAAACGGAATTTTCCTTGAAGCGGATCTTGTTGAAAGCGAAGAGCTTGCCGGTATCGTTGTTTGGCAGGAAATCGAGGCAGGAAAGAAGGTCTCCAAAGGCGACACCGTAAACGTTCAGGTTTCAGCCGGAAACGGCGAGGTTGAGTTCCCCGACATAGTGGGAGACTCTATGGAGGATGCCCAGACAGAGCTTAAGGCTTTGGGTATTACAAACATAAATTTTGTGGCAAGACAGTCTACAAACATACCTTCGGGAACGATTATTTCCACAAATCCCGAAGCAGGGGAAATGGTTAATATAAGCGATGAAGTAACACTTTATATAAGCATTTCCGAAAGCGAAACTATGGTTGAGGTTGAAAACGTTTTGGGAAAGACCGAAAGCGAAGCAGTTAAAATTCTTGAAGAGCAGGGCTTTGTTGTTAAGGTTGAAGAAGCGGCTTCAGACGAATATGAAAAGGGTCAGGTCTGCGCCCAAAGCAAGGACGGCGGTATTGAAGCTCTTGAGGGCTCTACCGTAATTATTTATATAAGCACAGGCGCAAGCGAAACAACCACAGAGGAAACCACTGAAGAAGAAACGGAAGAGACTACAGCAGAGGTTCACAGCGTTGAATATGACCAGGCTGTTTCACAGTCCTATTCAGTTGCGGTTCCTATTACTCAGGTTCCATCAAGTGACAGTGTTACGGTTAAAATAGCGGAAGTAGGACTTGACGGAAGCGAAACAGTGGTTTATACTAAAACCGTAAATAAGTCAAGCTTCCCTTATTCTGCAAGCTTAACAGGCTCCGGCAGCACCTATAAGGTTTATTATGACGATGTTATAAGCGCTGTTCACAGCTATGACGACGGCGGTCTTACAAGCTCAAGCTATTATATAGACGGCAAGCTTGCCGATACTAAGACATATTGATATGAAGGGAAGAATTATTAAGGGAGTAGGGGGACTTTATACTGTAGCAAATGATGAGGGGGAACTTTTCGAGGGCAGAGCAAGGGGTATCTTTCGAAAGGAAGGCAAAAAGCCATGTATAGGCGACTTTGCGGAAATTACCCCTTTAGGTGACGGCGAATGTGTTGTTGAAAAGCTTCTGCCCAGAGAAAACAGCCTTATAAGACCGGCAGTCTGCAACGTAGACTCGGCACTTATTGTCTGCGCACCTCGTGAACCCAAGCTGAACCTTGACCTTTTAAACGGCTTTCTCATTACTGCTGAAAGCAGAAGCATAAAGGACATTAAAATAGTTATGAACAAGGCAGATCTTGACTCCGGCGAGGGCGAAGAAACCCTTAAGAGAATTTTCGGCGGTGTTTATGAGCTCCATTTTGTAAGCTGTGAAAAGGGTACGGGGCTTGAAGAGCTTAAAAGTTCCCTTAAAGGAAAGGTAAGCGTTTTTGCGGGACCTTCCGGCGTGGGTAAGTCAAGCCTTATAAACAACATCTGCGAAAACAGCGTTATGGAAACAGGCACTTTGAGCCGTAAAATCAGCAGAGGCAGACACACCACAAGACACGTTGAACTATTGAAAATCGACGATAACACATATATTGCTGACAGTCCGGGCTTCGCCTCAATAGATTTAAGCCTTTTAAACCCCGATGATTTGACAGACTATTTTAAGGAGTTTAAGCCCCATCTTGAGGGGTGCAGATTTAGGAACTGCCGCCATATAAACGAGCCCGACTGTAAGCTTAAGGAGCAGGTGGGCAAGGCTGTTTCAAAGGAAAGATACGACTTTTTTAAGCGAATATACACTGAGCTGAAAGGAAACAAATGAGGTGAATAAGTTATGATTAAGCTGGCACCATCTATTTTAGCATCTAATATGATGCACCTTGAGGACGAAATCAAGGTGTTTGAAAAAATGAAAATACCTTACATTCATATTGACATTATGGACGGGCTTTTTGTTCCCAATTTCAGTTTCGGAACAGCCGCCATTAAAAATATGAGAAAAATGACAGATATGGTTCTTGATGTACATCTTATGGTTTATGACCCCATAAAAAATATAAAGCTTTTCTGTCAGTGCGGAGCAGATATTGTGAGCTTTCACTTTGAAGCCACAAATAAGCCCGACAAGGCTATTGACTACATTAAAAAGTACGGCAAAAAGGCTTGTATAACAATTAACCCCTCCACTATGGAAAGGGCGGTTTTCCCTTATCTTGACAGAGTAGACCAGGTTCTTGTTATGGGGGTTGTTCCCGGGTTCGGCGGTCAGGGGCTTCTGCCACATACCCTCGACAAGGTCAGGAATTTGAGAAAATATATCGATGCCAACGGCTATAATGTGGATATAGAAATCGACGGTGGAATTTTGCCTGAAAATTTGGAACAGGTTATTGACGCCGGGGCAAACGTAATCGTAGGCGGTTCATCTATCTATAAGGACTATAAACTTGAAGAAAATATTGAAACCCTCTATAAAATTATAAGGAAGTATAATAAGTGAGGGCGGCTGTAATATGCGGAGGCAACCCCGACACCTCGGACGAGGTCAGGGCATATGTCTCCGCAGCCGATTTAATTATAAGCTGCGATGCCGGGGCTAAGCTTTGCAAGGCTTTGGGGGTTAAGCCTCATATTATGGCTGGGGATTTTGACTCTGCCGGTGAAGAGCTTGTAAAGGAGCTTGAAAACAGCGGTGTCGAAATAATAAGGGTACCCTGTGAAAAAGACTTTACAGACAGCGAGCTGGGGCTTCGTCTTGCAGTCGAAATGGGTGCTGACGACATAACCCTTATAGGCTGTATAGGTACACGCCTTGACCACACACTGGCAAATTTTCATCTTCTTATGATACCCCTTAAAGCTGGAGTAACGGCAAGGCTTGTTGACAGTCACAACACAGTTTATCTAATTGATGACAAGATTTCACTTAATGTTGAAAAGAACAGGCTTTTGTCTCTTATACCTCTTACAACCACAGTTAAGGGCGTAACCACAAAGGGGCTTTATTATGCTCTTAATAACGCCGAGCTTACTGTAGGCAATTCTTTGGGAATAAGCAACGTATCTACGGAAGAAAAGGTTGAAGTCAAAATAAAAGAGGGCTTGCTTTTGGTAATTCTCTCAAAAGACTGACATGTTGACCTTTACAAAGTACTTTTAAACGGCTTTCTTCATATAATATTATAATATTAAAGCTGTTTTCGGGTGTGATTTTGTGGGAGTTAAAAGACGGCTTTTGGGTCTTGCTATAATGAGCTTCGGAGTAGGGGTTCTTTTCAGCTGCGTTTGTCCCTGTATGGGCATATTTATGGGAATTTTGCTTACTATAATAGGGGCAATACAACTTTTTTGTTAAAATAAATTTTTTTAGCCCTGTTTAAAGGGCTTTTTTCATAGAAGGGAGTTTTTTTTATGGGCAAGAAAGGTAAGGGTTTTGACCCTTTCGGCGGACTTTTTGACTTTAACAGAGACGGCAAAACGGACTGGGCGGAAATGTTTGTCGCCGAAAAAATGTATGAAGAATTTAAAAAGACAGTTGACGGAGATGACGATGATGACGATTTTGACCTGTTCCGTTCTTCAGAAAATAAATATGACTGGCGTGACGACTGTGACGACGACTATGAAAACGGAATATTTGCCGATGATTATGAAACGGAAGAGGAGTTTGAAGAGGCTTTAGAGGAAGCACGAAATCAGTGGCGTGAAGAAGCAGAGGATGGCTCGGAATACGGATTAGACCTTGAAGATTATGACAATAAAGAGGAATACGAAGAAGCTCTTGAAGAAGCAAAGAACCGGTGGCGTGAAGAAGCCGAGGACGGCTCGGAATACGGCTTGGACTTTGAGGACTATGACAATAAAGAGGAATATGAAGAAGCCCTTGAAGAAGCGAAGAATCGGTGGAGAGATGAGGTAGAGGACGGTTCTGAATACGGCTTAGACCCCGATGA
>JAJPZT010000005.1:18341-70016 GCA_021204175.1 Clostridiales bacterium
ATCGGTGGAGAGATGAGGTAGAGGACGGTTCTGAATACGGCTTAGACCCCGATGATTTTGACACTGAAGAGGAATATGAGGAAGCATTGGAAGAAGCCCAAAACGAATGGCGAAACAATGTCAGCGACGGGCTTGAATACGGCTTAGACCCCGATGACTATGACACAGAGGAAGAATATTATGAAGCTGTGGAAGAAGCGGAGGACTTGTTTTATGCCAATCCGAGAAGCCGCACAAATACCGCCGCTGTTAATAAAGCCGAAAAAAAGTCGGCATACACAACAAAACGTAAGGAATACGCCGCAAAGCACTTAGAAGACCTTTTAGAAGGCGATGCATACATACCGAGCGACAGCAATTCGGAAAGTGAAATTGAAAGGTGTAAGTTTATTTTATATTCTGATACAGTTGCTGCCCGGTATCTCACTGTTTTTAACGGCTTTATGTATACTCAGGCTGTTAAGGAAAATTTCAAGCTGCCTTTTGACATACCCGACGAGGACAATGAAGAGAAGCTCAGATTTTCGGATTTATTTGTTGAGCTTGCCGACGAAGATACAGAGCTTGCGGTAAAGGTGTGGAGCTGGTGTATAAAGGAGTTCGGAAGCTATAAACACTATATGCAGAATGACTGTGTTTTTTACAATCAAATTTTATCCGATTACAGACTGTTTCCCCCTGAATTTTCGGAATTGACTATTGACGAAATTATGAATAATCCGGCTTTCGGTAAGGCTCTTTTGGAAGAAAACCCCGAATTTCCCGATGCTGCAAAGCTTGCCGGATATGCTTTAAAAAACAACAGAGGCTCTGCTGCGGCTGAAATTTATAAATTAACGGTTTCAAACCCCAAGGGAATGGGAAGAGACATTGAGCTTTTCATAAACGGAATTATATCTGATTGCAAAGATTTTGACGGACTTGAAGCTATGGAAGCCTTTAAAGAATTTCTTCTGCCCGTTATAGAAAAAACAGATAAAAACCGTATTCAAAGGCTTTTGCCCGAATTTATTAAAAAAGCCGATGAATTTATTGAATATCAGGAATTATATAATAAAAAATATCAATATACAAGACATTATGTATGGAGAAGCAGCTGCGCCGACGGAACGCCTTATAATATTGACCCTTTAAATTACAGAACGGAAGAAGTCTACAACATGGCTATTGAGAATATGAAACACCGCTGGAGACAGAGCTATTTAAGAGAATCCCGTAAATATCAGCTTGAGCTTAATGATTACGAGACAGCGGAGGAATATAAAGCCGCAAGAGACAGGAGAATTGCTGAGCTTAACGACCCGGCTTTGGTTTATGACAAAACAGTATATACCTACTGCGGTGTTGCCTTTGAAGGCAGCGACAGACTTTATCACTACAGAACCGAGGACAATTCTTTGACGGTAGGGGATATGGTGGTTGTTCCCGTAGGAAACAAAGGGGAAGAAGCAGTTGTTGAAATTCAGACTGTAGAAAAGCACAGGCGAAAGACTGCTCCTTATCCCGTTGAAAGCACAAAGCTTATAAAAGGCAGATACACAGAAAAAAGTGAAAATTAAAGGCTTTCAATAAAAAAGTCAAAAATTTTTTGTTGAACAGGGTCTGTTTTATACATAAATTCGGGATGCCACTGAACGGCGTGTATGAATTTGTTTTCGGGCAGATAAACCGCTTCCGTTAAGCCGTCGGGTGAGAAGGCTTGGGGTTTAAGACAGGGAGCGAGGGTTTTTATTGCCTGATGATGATATGAATTTACGCTGAGGGTGTCTTTGCCCAAATATTTTTGCAGAGGGGTATCCCTTACAAGGCTTACGCTGTGAGCCGAAAGGTCATAGGGAGGCTTCATTTTGTGGCTGATTTCAGAGGGATGTTCCGTCGGGAGATCCTGATAGAGCGAGCCGCCCAAAAATGCGTTAAACAGCTGAATACCACGGCAAATACCGAAGGAGGGCTTGTCATATTCAAGGCAAAGGCTTAAAAGCTGCTTTTCCATAGAGTCTCTTTCGGGAAGTGTTTCTCCGCAGTTAGGGGACGCCTCCTTATTATAAAGAGAAGGGCTTATGTCGTGACCTCCGGTAAAAAGAAAACCGTCACATTTATGAAAAAGCTGCGAAATATCAGTTAAATTTTCGGTCAGGGGCAAAATCACAGGCAGACCTCCTGCGGCTTCTATGCCTTCCATATATCCCGGAACCATCCAAATACTGTCTTTCTCAACATCAAAAAGCGGTGTAACACCTATAATCGGCTTCATAACCAACCCTCCGTTGTAATAAATAAAAACAGCGGCCGGCTTTAACTTAATAAGCCGACCGCTTTGTCTTTATAATAATTATATCATTTGTCTGTTTCGCTGTCAATCACAAAAATCTCTAAAAAAAGGCCTGAAGTAAACTTTTCACTTCAGAATGTGCATTGTGTCCGCTTCTAAACTCAACAAAGACTTGACTTTAATGCGAAGATGTTATAAAATCAATATAAAGATTTATTGGGGCGGCGGAGTAAAATCGGAAAAGGAAAGGAAAGAAGAAAATGAAAATAGCTTTAATTAATGAAAATTCACAGGCAGCAAAAAACGGGCTTATTTTTGAAAGCCTTAAAAAGGTCTGCGAGCCTATGGGTCACACAGTTTATAACTACGGTATGTATTCAGCCGAGGACGAAAACCAGCTTACCTACGTTCAGGCAGGTCTTTTAGCCGGTATTTTGATTAACTCAGGGGCTTGCGACTATGTTGTTACAGGCTGCGGAACAGGCGAAGGCGCTATGCTTGCCTGCAACTC
Source organism: Clostridiales bacterium (assembly GCA_021204175.1). GTDB lineage: Bacteria > Bacillota > Clostridia > Lachnospirales > CAG-274 > JAJQCI01. The sequence goes on from JAJPZT010000005.1 coordinate 21,125, forward strand.
ATTCCCGAAGGTTTTATGCGGTCACATTGTTGACCCCTCAGACGCTTATATGTTTTCACAGATTAACGCCGGAAACTGCGCCGCAATTCCCTTTGCAAAGGGCTTCGGTTGGGGCGCTGAGCTTAACCTTGAATATATGTTCGACAAGCTTTTCTCTACAGAGCCCGGCGGAGGCTATCCCAAGGAGAGAGTTGTTCCCGAACAGCGCAACAAGAAAATTTTGGACGGCATAAGAGAAATCACCTTAAAGGATACGATGACCGTTCTTAAGGAAATCGACAGAGACTTCCTTAAGGAAGCTATTTCAGGTGAAGGCTTTAAGAAATATTTCTTTGAAAACTGCAAGGATGACGAAATGGCAGCCTTCTTAAAGGAAGTTTTGGCATAAAACTCAATTGTTTTAGGCATTTTTGCCTTGACAAATCGGGTTTTGGTGTTATAATTGTTTTTAGATTAATTCGATGATAAGGACACGTCACAAGGGTTAAGAATCGACAGAGAGGGCGAAAGCTGAGAACGCCTGTTTCCGAAGCTTGTGATACCGCCTTTGAGAGACGTTAATACCGTCCGCTTTGAGCCTGCGTTAAAGGGCTTATCCGCTTTCAGGGTGGAAACGATATTTACTTTTTGTATAATCGTCCCATAAGGCTAATTGGTCTTATGGGACATTTTAGTTTAAAGACTTTAAGTTTTTAGGAGGATTTTTATGATTAACATTACTTTAAAGGACGGCAGTGTTAAGCAGTATGAAAACGGCACAACCGTTCTTGACATTTGTAAAAGTATTTCAGAGGGTCTTGCAAGAAATCTTTGCTGCGCAAAGGCTGACGGCGAGGTTGTTGACCTGAGAACAGCCCTTAACTCCGACTGCGCACTTGAATTTTGCACATTCGACTCAGACGAGGGCAAAAGAGCTTTCAGACACACCGCTTCTCACATTATGGCTCAGGCAATAAAGAGACTTTACCCCGAAACAAAGCTTGCCATAGGCCCTTCAATTGCTGACGGCTTCTATTATGACTTTGACAGAGAAACTCCCTTCACTGAAGAGGATCTTACAAAAATCGAAGCCGAAATGAAGAAAATCGCTAAGGAAAACCTTACCCTTGAGAAGTTTGAACTGCCAAGAGACGAGGCAATTAAGTTTATGGAAGAAAAGGGCGAACCCTATAAGGTTGAGCTTATAAACGACCTTCCCGAGGACGCGGTTATTTCTTTCTATAAGCAGGGCGAATTTACTGACCTTTGCGCAGGCCCTCACCTTGTTTCAACAAAGCCCGTTAAGGCTGTTAAGCTGACTTCAGTTGCCGGTGCTTATTGGAGAGGCAGCGAGAAGAACAAAATGCTTTCAAGAATTTACGGCACAGCCTACACAAAGGCAAGCGACCTTGAGGAGCATTTAAGACTTATTGAAGAAGCCAAAAAGCGTGACCACAGAAAGTTAGGCAAGGAATTAGGTCTTTTCGCCCTTCTTGAAGAAGGTCCGGGCTTCCCGTTCTTCCTTCCCAACGGAATGATTATCAAGAACACACTTATCGACTATTGGAGAGAAATTCATAAGCGTGCCGGATATGTTGAAATTCAGACACCTATGATGCTTAACAGGGCACTTTGGGAAAGAAGCGGTCACTGGGATCACTATAAGGCAAATATGTATACAACGGTTATTGACGACACTGACTTTGCCGTTAAGCCTATGAACTGTCCCGGCGGTATGCTTGTTTATATGCAGGAGCAGCATTCCTACCGTGACCTTCCTCTTCGCTGCGGTGAGCTGGGTCTTGTTCACAGACACGAAAAGAGCGGTCAGCTTCACGGACTTATGCGTGTAAGATGCTTCACACAGGACGATGCGCATATTTTTATGACAAAGGAGCAAATTAAAGACGAAATCAAGGGCGTTGTTGCTCTTATCGACGAGGTTTACACACTTTTCGGCTTTGATTATCACATTGAGCTTTCAACACGTCCCGAGGACTCTATGGGCTCAGATGAGGACTGGGAAATCGCTACAGCAGGTCTTAAGGGCGCACTTGACGAGCTTGGCAGAGACTACGAGATTAACGAGGGCGACGGTGCATTCTACGGCCCTAAAATCGACTTCCATTTAACAGACTGCTTAGGCAGAACATGGCAGTGCGGAACAATTCAGCTTGATATGCAGCTGCCCGAAAGATTTAACCTTGAATATACCGACAAGGACGGACAAAAGAAGCGTCCCGTAATGATCCACAGAGTTGTTTTCGGCTCAATCGAAAGATTTATAGGCATTTTGACAGAACACTTTGCAGGCAGCTTCCCTACATGGCTCGCACCCGTACAGGTTAAGGTTTTGCCTATTTCCGAGAAATTCGAGGACTATACCGAAGAGGTTATGGCGGCTCTTAATATAGCCGGAATCATGGCTGAAAGCGATTACCGTTCGGAAAAGATCGGCTATAAGATCAGAGACGCAAGAGGCAAGAGAGTGCCTTATATTCTTGTCTGCGGCGCGAAAGAAAAGGAAAGCGGAACAGTTACCGTAAGATGCGGCGAGAATGTTTTGGGCGCATTTACCCTTGATAAGTTCATTTCCGATATTTCCAAGGAAATTAAGGAAAGAGCCAATAGAGCTACTTTTGTAACCAGTGCTGAGTAACACAGGAGGATTAAACTAATGAGTGAAGAACACAACCACGACTGCGGCTGCGGTCACGACCACGATCACGATTGCAATTGCGGCGAAGAAAACAACAAGATAAGCCTTGTTTTAGACGACGACAGCGAGCTTGTCTGCGACGTAATAGGCATATTTTCTTTAGATGAAGAGGCAGAACAGGAGTATATTGCCCTTGTTCCCGAAAGCGACGAGGACGGCGAGGTTCTTATTTACCGCTATTCTGAGGACGAAAACGGCTTAAAGCTTGACAATATCGATTCTGACGAGGAATATGAAGAGGTTGCCGAAGCCTTTGAAGAGCTTTTCCTTGAGGATGAGGAAGAAGAATAATGCTTTGAATTTAAGCGGTCTTGCAGTGTCTTGACCGCTTTTCTATAGGTGATTATATGTTAAATCGTTTTTCAAGAACAGAGCTTTTAATAGGCAAAGAGGGGGTTGTAACCCTGTCTGAAGCAAGGGTGGCTGTTTTCGGCGTTGGCGGAGTAGGGGGCTATGCTGTAGAAGCTATGGCACGAAGCGGCGTAGGGCATTTTCTCCTTGTGGATAATGACAGGGTTGCCCCTTCAAACATAAACAGGCAGATTATAGCCACTGAAAAGACTGTGGGCCGCTATAAGGTTGATGTTATGAAAGAAAGAATTGAGGATATAAACCCCGAGGCTGAGGTTGAGGTCAGACGGTGCTTTTTTCTGCCTGAAAACTCGGCTGAGTTCGATTTTTCATCCTTCAGCTATGTGGTAGACGCAGTGGATACCGTTACGGCAAAAATCGAAATTATAATGAAGGCTAAGGCAGCAGGCACACCCGTAATAAGCAGTATGGGCGCAGGAAACAAGCTTGACCCTACGGCGTTTATTGTGGACGACATTTATAAAACAAGCGTCTGTCCCCTTGCAAAGGTTATGAGACGTGAGCTTAAGAAAAGGGGAGTAGAAAGCCTTAAGGTGGTCTATTCAAAGGAGCCGCCCCTTAAACCCCTTGAAGTCGAAAGCCCCGAACCGGAGGACAGCCCAAACAAAAAACGCCAAACCCCCGGCAGTATCGCCTTTGTGCCCTCTGTCGCCGGGCTGATTTTAGGCGGCGAAGTTATTAAGGATTTGATAATACATTAAAAATAATACGGGCTGTGATAAAATCTTTCGCAGCCCGTATTATTTTATGAAATATTTATTGATTTATTAAAGCTTTTTTACAAATAATGCTCTTATGGCATTGAACACTGCCAAAATCATTACGCCTACGTCCGCAAAAACAGCTGTCCACATATTTGCCAAGCCCAGAGCAACAAGCAAAAGGCACATAAGCTTTATTGCTATGGAAAAAACAATGTTTTGATAAACTATGCGGAGAGATTTTCTTGAAATTCCGATTGCCTTTGCTATCTGCATAGGGTCGTCGTCCATAAGCACTATGTCCACCGCTTCGATTGCCGCGTCGGAGCCCATTGCCCCCATAGCGATACCTATGTCGGCTCTGCGGAGAACAGGGGCATCGTTAATTCCGTCGCCCACAAAGGCGACAGCCTCGTTTTTGCCCTTGTTCTTGAGTATTTCCTCTATTTTCTCTACCTTGTCTCCCGGCAGAAGCCCGGAATAAACCCTGTCTATGCCCAAAGAAGCGGCGACCTTTTCCGCAACGTTTTTCGAGTCTCCTGTCAGCATAACCGTTTCCTTTACTCCGAGAGCCTTAAGCTTTTTTACAGCCGCCTTCGAGGTTGGCTTTTCAATGTCCGAAATTACTATGTGACCGGCGTATTTTCCGTCGATTGCCATATGAATAACCGTTCCAACAGAGTGACAGTCTATGCAGCTTACGCCCAGAGACTTCATAAGCTTGTCATTACCTGCGGCAATTTGCTTTCCGTCCACTGCGGCAATAACTCCCTCACCGCCGATTTCCTTAATATCCGAAACCCTTGTTCGGTCAATTGGTTTTCCGTAGGCTTTTTGGAGGCTTTTGCTGATAGGGTGGGAGCTTGCAGACTCTGCAAGAGCGGCGTATTCAATGAGCTTTTCTTCCGAAATTTCGCTGTGGTGTATACCGCTTACCTCGAAAACGCCCTGTGTCAGAGTTCCCGTTTTGTCGAAAACAACAATTTTCGTTTTGGAAAGAAGCTCTAAATAGTTCGAACCTTTAACCAAAATACCCGAGCTGCTTGCGCCGCCTATTCCGGCAAAGAAGCTTAGGGGAATACTTACAACCAAAGCGCAGGGGCAGCTTGCCACCAAAAATGTCAGGGCACGATATACCCATACGTTCCAATTTGAGGCATTGCCTATAAGAAGGCTGACTACCGGCGGCAGAAATGCCAAAGCAACAGCGGCATAAACAACGGCAGGGGTATATATTCTTGCAAACTTCGTTATAAAATCCTCTGACTTTGACTTTCGTGAGCTTGCGTTTTCAACAAGATCTAAAATTTTCGAAACTGTGGACTCCTCAAATTCCTTTGTGGTTTTGATTTTAAGCAGACCTGTTTCGTTTATACAGCCGCTGATGATTTCTTCGCCCTCTTTTACGTCTCTGGGAAGGCTTTCGCCTGTCAAAGCGGCGGTGTTGAGGGTGGATTTTCCTTCAATAATAATTCCGTCTATGGGGACTTTTTCTCCCGGCTGAACTATGATAATACTGCCCGTTTCAACCTCGTCGGGGTCAACCCTTTTTAAGGCTCCGTCCTCTTCAATGTTGGCGTAATCGGGACGAATATCCATAAGCTCGCTTATGTTTCTGCGGCTTTTGCCAACGGCGTAGCTTTGAAACCATTCGCCAACCTGATAGAAAAGCATAACGGCGATAGCCTCCAAATAGTCGCCGCTGCCGGAATAGAGAGCTAAAACTACAGCGCCTATTGTAGCTACAGCCATTAAAAAGGCTTCGTCAAAAACCTGTTTGTTTTTTATGCCCTTGAAAGCCTTAATTAAAATGTCATAGCCAATAATTATGTAGGGGATCATATAAGCGATAAATCTTACTGCTCCGATTTGAAGGAAAGGTAAGTACTTATCGAATACAGTTAAAAATATAAGCAGCAAAGCCGAAATTATAATTCGAACAAGTGTCTTTTTTTGTTTTTTGTTCATAACACAGCCTCCTTTATAATAAAATAAGCTGTCCTAAAGTGATTTTAAAGGACAGCTGTTAAATAAGTCAAAGAAAGATTTCGCAGTCGTCCTCAACTCTTTTGCAGTTTGCAAGAACGTTTTCCATAACCGCTTTCGGGTCAGATCCGTCCTCAAACTCAACCTTCATTTTGAGGGTCATAAAGTTTACAACCGCATTTTTCACGCCTTCGGTTTTGTTTGCGGCGACTTCCATTTTATCTGCGCAAACAGCACAGTCTACATCGATTTTATAACTCTTTTTCATATCAGCAGCTCCTTTTTCATTATTTAGTTAAACGTTTGCTTAATCGTTTAATTTATTATACATAATATAATATGCTTTGTCAATATATTTTTTGTGTTTTATTCGAAAAATTTTCTGTTGTAAAAATTGCCGGTTTATGCTATCATAATATTTAAACAATTGTTTATTTTCGTAAAGAGAAGAATTACAGGAGAGTGAATTTTTATGTCAGATATAAAGCTGCCTCACAATCACAGCGACAATCCATTCAGCGATATTTCAAACATTCCCGACGGGGCTTTATTTCAAGCCGCCGCCGATATTTTAAAGCTTTTAGGAGACGCAAGCCGTATCCGCATATTTTGGATTTTATGCCGCTGTGAAACCTGTGTTATAAATCTTTCGGCTATGGTGGATATGTCAAGTCCGGCAGTTTCCCACCATCTTCGCCAGCTTAAAGACGCCGGTTTGGTCAGCTCAAGAAGAGAGGGGAAGGAAATGTATTACACCGCGGCTTCTTCGCCTGAAGCGGATCTGCTTCACCACACAATAGAGAAAATGCTTCAGATTTCCTGCCCGGCAACATAATTATTAGAAATAAAGAAGCGATAAAATAAAGTCTATCTATATATAAAGGAGAAGAAAATGTCAATAGAAAGGGCAAGAGCATATTTAAAACAATTTGGCGTTGACGGACGCATTAAGGAGCTTGATGAATCAAGCGCAACAGTTGAGCTGGCTGCGGCGGCTTTGGGGGTTGAAGAACAGCGCATAGCCAAAACGCTGTCTTTTTCCATAGGGGAAAGGGTTATTTTGATTGTGGCTGCCGGCGATGCAAGAGTTGACAACAAGAAGTATAAGGCTGAGTTTTCCTCAAAGGCTAAAATGCTTAAATGGGAGGAAGCGGAGGAAAAAACAGGTCACGCCCCCGGCGGAGTTTGTCCATTCGGCGTCAAAGAGGGGGTTGAGGTCTACCTTGACACGTCTCTTAAAAGGTTCGAAACGGTTTTTCCTGCCTGCGGAAGCTCGGCGTCTGCAATAGAGCTTTCCATAGAAGAGCTTGAGAAATTTTCGGGGTATTTGAAGTGGGTTGATGTGTGCAAGACGGTGGAATAATTAATTTCTAATCTTATTTTAAGAGGAATTAATTTTATTTTAAGGTTACTCCTATATAATAACTATAAAGGTAATTATTGATTTTATAGTATGGGTGTACAGTGTACATCTGAGTTTATTATTTTAGGAGGTTATGCTTATGAGACGAAAAGCAACAGCGATCCTTTTGAGCGTTGTTATGGCTCTTGGGGCTGCGGCTCCGAGTTTTGCGGCTCCTGCTTCAAACAACAGACAGCAGGCTCAGCAGCAACAGCAAAATGCAAATAGAAATAACAACAGCCAAAGGCAGAACGCCAACAGGCAGCAGGAAACAAAAAAACAGGCTGAGACAAAAGAACCTGTAACGGAAACCACAACCCAAAGACAGGCAGCAACAGAAAAGCAAACAGTTAAAACCGACAGCAAGCAGAACAATAAACAGGAAAACAGAGTAACGGAGCAGACCCGTGAAGCTTTGACAGAAGCAACCACGGAGTATGTTGAAAGGGAAACTCAAGGCGAGCGCCCCACTCTCGCAGAGGACGAAACACGCCCCGAACGTGAAACCCTTGCGGAAGGAGAGACACGCCCCGAACGTCCTACTCTTGCAGAGGGTGAAACACTTCCGGAGCCTCCCACAGATGAAGAGGGAAATCCTATTCAATTTAAAGACGGTGAAAAGCCCGATTTTGACCGTGACGGCTTTGATTTAGATGACGATGACAGACCCGATTTCGACGACTTTGACTTCGACGATGATGACAGAGACGATTGGGATGACGACAGAGAAGACCGCAGAGACTTTGACGACGACGATTTCGATGAAGATGCGCCTCCCTTTGAAGACGTTGAAAGAGAAGCATGGTATTATAAGTATGTAAAGAAGGCTTATAAGAAGGGCTATATTTCAGGCAAAAATGAAAAGAACTTCGCTCCCAACGAAACCGTAACAGGTGCTGAGCTGATTGTTATGCTTTTCAGAGCAGAGGGCAACACATTAGGCCCTGTTTTGGCTGAAAAACGCTGGTATCAAAATGCAATTGACTGGGCGTGGGAAAATAATATTCTCACAGATGAAATTAAGGACTTTGACCCCGACGCAGCTGTAACAAGAGAGCAGGTTATGTATATCCTCTGCAGGTATCTCTTCTACAGAGGTTTTGAGACTAAGTCGAACAATGACCTTAAGGAATTTAACGACAGAGACAGAATTTCAGACTATGCCGTAAGCTCCGCAGGACTTTTGGTTGATGAGGGAATTATTTCCGGCACAAACGGAAATCTTAACCCCGAGGAAAGTCTCACAAGAGCCGAAAGCGCGGTTATGCTTGTTAAAATTTTTGAGGAAATCTTAGACGAATAATTTTTAATCATAATTATTATCGGTAAAACAATATAAAAAGGACAGAACTCCGGGCTTAAGCCTTGTTTCTGTCCTTTTTGTTATGAACGCTTACCGCATATTTTCTTGCTAAATTAATAATTAATAATCAACAACTACTTTTTTATTTGTTATATCTAAAAGCTTATAATTCTCCTGAAAGGCTTCCGCTGCAGCATTTGACAAGGCAATGGCTTTTTCAGGCTTAACAGCTGTTACTTTAATCTGCGGTTTTATGTAATTTTTCTTCAAAATTTTCTCATCCTTTTATTTTAAGCCGGAATAAGGTAACTGTCCTTTAACGCCGTAATATCCTCTGTGTCATTTGTTATTTTATAGCCCACAATATAGTCATAGTCCATTTCAGAAGCCGAAAACTCAACTCCGCCTATAATAAAGCCCTCATAAACCGTATATTCTTTTGATATTGCTTTATCGCCGCTGTAAAGCTCACAACAGGTATAGCCGCTAAGCTCCGTCTCTTTCCCATTTATTCCCGTTATAAAATATACTGTTCCGTCTGAGCTTTTAACAGCCTTGTTTTCTTTATAAATAAGACAGGGTTCAGCCGAAGAAACAGACGTATAAACAGCTATATCATCAGCCGCAGAGCCTGCGGAGCAATATACCTTTTCCAAATCTTTGCAGTCAAAAAACGCCATTTCGCCTATGGAAGCTACGCTGTCGGGTATGGTTATTTCTGTCATATACAAACAATGACCGAATGCCCACTCGCCTATAGAGGTTACGCCGTCCCCCGTAGTCCAGCGTTGGATACAATGTACTTTAACAGAATATACAGAAATATCCGAAGTTGCAGGACGATATTCAACGATACAACGACACTTTGCCGCCCAATTTGCGACTTCCCAGCTTCCTTATGCCCTAAATCGCCCTTATTTCCTACATTAGTAAACCGCTAAGTGGCGAGGGGTATGCAGAGCCGTTTACAATCGTTAAACTGTATGAGAATCGTTAAAAAGTAGGAGTATCGTTAAATGGTTTAGCTGTCTGCGTTAAAAAGTATGGATGTCCGTTAAAAAGTATGAGTATCGTTAAAAGGTGTAGGAAACGTTAAAAAGCACAGGTATTTCGTTAAAAGGTACACAGACATCTCCGACAGAGCGAGCTGCAGGATTGCTCCTGCTGTAGGACTGTGTTCACAACGGGACAGCATTCACAATAGGGTTGCGCTTGCACTGCTTGTGACACCTGTGGTGCTGTTGTTCAGAGATGTAACATTTTCACTGTGGAATTTTAACTTCAAGTATATTGACATCGTGCCAGCAAATAATATATATTATATGAAGAAACACAGAGACCCTGGGGACAAACAGGCAGACCGCAAAAAGCAGAAGAAAGCGGCAGCCGAAACTGCCGCAGTCATGTTTGCCCTCATATCGGAGTTTTTTATTGGTGTTCGCTTTAAATTCAGTGTAAAGCTTATGCTTTAATCTCCGTGCCGTCTTTGAAGGTGATTCGGATGTCATCTTTACTGTAGACCGTCATGAAGTCCACAAGGCTGTACCAAGTCTGCTCGTGGAATTCGGTCAAAATCCCGTCCTGTTCCTCAAGCGTCTTGAGAAAATTCTCCATTGCACTTTTTCGGATTTCGATATCCCTGATTTTCTCCTTCACCGCATTCAGCCGTTCCTCGGCATGGTCGTATTGTGTACTTAACGAATTAAAATGCTTTCTGTACTCTTCCTGGTCGATTGCTGTGTGGGCGTTTTCGCTGATGATTCGCTCAAGGGTATCAGCAAGGTAGACGATTCTGTCCTCAAGCTCACACTTTTCTTGCTCCAGAGCGGTTGTATCGTAAAGCTCCGGCATCAGCTCGCGGTAATCGGTAATCACAGTTTCCTTTTGACTGCAACCTTTCTCGGCATCAATCAACCCTTTTTCCTCAAACAGCTTATTCACCGCCGAAATGAATGCCGCCTTGATTGTCTCCTCGTCAAGGTGAGGTGTCTGGCACTTGTGTTCACCATTGTACTTGTGATTACACCGCCAGACTGTTCTGCGGTACTTGTCTGTGGAGTGCCACGTCTTGGGACCGTACCAGCCTCCGCAGTCTCCGCATTTGATGTGGCTTGAGAAAATATTCACTCCGCTGTGGGCGTTGGCGTCATTCGCTCGTCTCGCAAGCTCACGCTGAACCTCCTCAAAAACAGCAGGTTCGATGATGGCTTCGTGGTCATCTTCGATGTAATACTGTGGAACTTCGCCTTCGTTGATTTTTGTCTTTTTGCTTAGAAAATCCACTGTAAAAACTTTCTGAAGCAATGCGTCACCCCGATACTTTTCATTTGAAAGCATCCTGCGGACTGTCTGAGAACTCCACTTCTTCGCTCCTCCCGGAGTTGGAACGCCGTCTTCGGTCAGGATTTTCGCAATACCGATGGGAGTTTTGCCCTCAAGGAACAGCCGGAAAATCCGCCTGACCGTCACTGCCTGTTCCTCGTTGATGACCATTTTCCCGTCCGGTCCTCTGTCGTATCCGCAAAAGCGGCTGTAGGCAAGGGAGTGTTTTCCGTCGCTGTAACGCTTGCGTTGACCCCATGTGACATTCTCGGAAATGTTGCGGCTTTCCTCCTGCGCGATTGAGCTCATGATGGTCAGGAGCAGCTCTCCTTTGCTATCAAAAGTGTAAATGCCCTGTTCCTCGAAGAAAACTTCAACACCGTGTTCCTTTAATTCACGAATTGTGTTTAAACTATCAACTGTGTTTCGAGCGAATCTGCTGACGCTCTTCGTCACAATCAAATCGATTTTTCCCGCCAAAGCGTCCTCTACCATTTGGGTGAAGCCTTTCCGTTTTTTCGTGTTGCAGCCGCTCACACCGTCATCGGCGCATATGCCTGCAAACTCCCAATCATCACGGTTTTGAATAAAGTTGGTGTAGTAATCTGTCTGTGCGGCGAAGCTGCTTGCCTGGTCTTCATTCTGTGTTGAAACTCTTGCGTAGGCCGCCACTCTGCGTTTTCTGATTTCCGCAATGGGCGCTGATGTGAACTTGTTGAGTTTCGCCGGAATAGTCGTGATTCGTTTAGCCATTGTCTGCCTCCTCTGTCTGCTGTACCGACATCTGTTGCGCCGCCTGCTGTTGTTCTTCCCTTGTCCGTTCCCAGCGTTCTGCCATTCGCTTTTTCATCCTTTCGGACTGTGCCTTGCGCCGTTCCTCAGACCACTTTGCGTTTTTGCCGTAGGTATTGCCCTTCATGCGTTCACTGCGGCTGGGCTTTGGATTCGGAATCCAGGGAGCTGTGAAAATTGTGCCGTCATTGAGATGGAATTCAAGGATTGCTGTCTGTCCTTCGTCTTTCGACTCACCATCAATCGACTCGTTTCCATTCGGCTGAATCACGATCTTGCCCACCAGCTCCAAAAAGCATCATCGGAGAATTCATCCATTCCAAGAACCTCAGAGCAGACTGCTTTTAAGTGTTCTTCCTCAAGTGGAATACTCACACAACTGTCCTTCCCATATTTCTCCCTGGTGGCACACCGCCAATAACGTTCCAATGCACCTCCTGTGGTTTTGCTTGTCCTTCTTTGATAGAACTTCCCGCATACTGGGCAGCAGAGTTTCTTAGTAAAGCAGGTGGTGTGGATGCCGTCATAGGCAATTGCACCCAGTTCATTGCGTTTCTTCATGATTGCCTGAACCTTGTCGAAGTCCTCGCGGCTGATGATTGCCTCGTGGCTGTCCTCCACAAAGTACATCGGCATTTCCCCTTGGTTGATTTTACGCCTCTTCTTCAATGGATCGGCAATGTAGCCTTTCTGAAGAAGCAAACAGCCTGTGTACTTCTCATTTTTCAAAATCTGCTGAATCGTAGCGGCATCGAAACCGCCGCCTCGGAGACCTTTCACACCCATGCTTTTGAGCTGTTTGGACGTCTCGTATGCGTAGATACCGTTCAGGTAGTTGGAGAAAATGAGCTTCACAATCTCTGCCTCCTGCGGCTCTACGATGAACTTTTCGCCGTTCCAACGATAACCGTAGACAGCAAATCCGCCTGACGGCTTTCCTTCTTTTGCGGCTTTCTGCTTTGCCCATTTGATGTTGTCGCTCTGGGTCAAAGACTCCTGCTGTGCGAAACAGGCAAGGATGGAAAGCATAAGCTCTCCGTCACCGCTCATTGTGTCGATGTTCTGCTCCTCAAATCTGACGCTGATTCCAAGCTCACGGAGATGTCTGACCGTTTCCAAAAGGTCAACCGTGTTCCGAGCAAATCTCGATACAGACTTGGTTAGAACGATGTCGATTTTTCCGGCTTCGCAGTCTTCAATCAGTCGGTTGAATTCACTGCGGTTCTCTGTACCCATGCCGGATATGCCGCTGTCAGCGTAGACACCAACATATGCCCATTCCGGATTGCTCTGGATTTTCTCGCTGTAGTAGCTTATCTGCGCCGAAAGCGAGTGGAGGAGACGTGTTGTCTCCCTTGACACTCGGCAATAAGCAGCGACTTTTTTCAGCACAGGCTTGTTCGGCACAGTGGGCTTCAGCTTTGTGATCTTCATTGATTTGTACTCCTTTCTCTCGAAAAATGCCGTATTTAGCGGCACTCTTCGAGTTTTTCTACCACCATATTCGCTCTAAAAAGGGATTGTATCAAGCGGATTTACGAAAATATAGTGCCGAAAACAGGGCGGTATTTCTCCCTCAGTTTTGTGCTTATTATGGTGAATTCACTGTCGGTAATAATGCCTTGTCTGCTCATTGTAAGCGCGGCGGAGAGCGACGCCTGATAGCTCTTCTCCGCTTCAAACATCTCTCTTGTAAGAGGCGGCTCAGACAGAGGACGCTGTTCGTATGGTGTCGGTGATGAGATATTGCTCATGCTGACATACCTCCCTCCGCCGGATTTGAAGCCACTCCAAACCTGTCCTGAATATAGCAGTTATGGGAGCAGTATTTTCGGTTCTTGTTTCCGTAAGCAGTGAACTTTTGTCCGCAGTGTGCGCAGGTGAAAGTATATACGGCTTTTCTCGCAACCTGCTCTTGGTGACTGTTCCACCACTTCATACGGCACTCGTCAGAGCAGAATATACGAGTTTTGTGTCCCTCCGAATCCGGCAGCTTATTGCCGCACTGCTTACAGTAGATACCCACAGGCTGTGCTGTCTTGTCCGGCGCATTTTCTTTTGAAATATTGCTCTGCGGATTTTCGAAGTGAGAACCTGTAAGGTTATTCCTACGGCAGAAGGACTGAACCGTACTCAGCGGTAAACTCAGAGCTTTAGCTATTGCCTTATATCCGCAGCCCTGTGAACGAAGCTGATGAATCTGATTCTGTTGTTCTTTGGTCATTAGATATTCCCCCAATCTTAAGATTCACGGAAAGCTGATTGCTTTCCAATGTACAAATCCCTTCTCCTGTTTCTTCACTGTATTTCTGGGGAATCAGATTCATTGTCTCGTTCTGTTCTTCGTATTGCTGTTTCGTTATCTCGTTGTTAATCAATGCTGCGGCTGAAATTTCGCCGTCATAAGTTTCGTTAAAAAGTTTTGAGCAAAAATATATGAGGGCAGAGCTCCTTTCGGAGATGCCCTCATTGGAGGTTAGTCAGCCGACAGAGTAAGATGTCAGCTGAGAAGCAAGCAGGTTAATTGGTGTGGTATCAGCCGTTGGCTTCCGTGTCCGCGCCGCCGCCGATGACGAGCAGCTGAACGGATTCAGGAAGCACAAGCTTTCCGTCTACACGTTCCTTGCAGACCATACCGATAAGACCGTTTCCGGCAAACAACTCACGCAGTTCCGCAAAGGAGCGGCTTCCACGGTCTGCCAGATTGTAATAGGAAAAATCGCCAAACGCAATCGCAGGTCTTCCGGCTTCGATGGTCGGCGCAAATTGAGAAGTGAAAACAGGATAGCCGAGCAGACGGTCAGGCTCACCGGCGGAAAGAGCAGGCTGCCAGATATAATTTCCGTTGCTGTCTTTCAGCTTTCGGATTGCTGCCAGGGTGCTGTCCGACAAAATAAACGCGGCGTTTTTACGATACGGGCGCTTGAGAGAGTAAACCAGATCGACAATGTCATCACCTGAAATTTCCGTGCCATCGGTTGTCACACCAATCTGTGCACCGCCGTTGTCGGCAAAGATGCCCAGTGGTTTGTTGTTGCCGTCGCCGTTCAGGAATGCGTCCTCTTCCGCGTTGGAGATTGCGGTTGCAAACTGCTCGATGATATAATTCTCCAAGTCAAAGGCACTGTCATACAACAGTTCTTCGCTGACTTTTACCGCCACGCTCAGCTTATAGGCATCCAAAATAACCTGGCTGAAGGTGGCGTCAGAGAATTCCAGGGCTTCACCTTCCTCAACCCATGCAGCCGCAGGTTTAGTAGCCGCGACGTTAATTTTGTGTTCACCGGAAGTGGTGATGGTTGTGCCAAGCCGACGCATGATGCACTCTTCGTTCAGAGTATCAATCAGGCGGCTGTCCCATTCGCTCGGTACAAGATAGCCACCGTTGGCATCAATGCCTTCCTGCAGGGCGTTGGATACCTGCTTGAAGTTGGTGCGCAGAGCCGTCAGCATGGCACTTTTATACGCATCAGAAGCACGTCCGACCTTGCCCGAGCCGGTGAAAGAGGTGCTGTCCGGCTTGCCGGTGAGCGGAGCGGAAGTGGGCTTGTTCAGTTCGGCTTCCATGGCTTCAGCCCGCTGCATACGATTGATTTCACGGGAAAGGTTCATAATCTCGCTTTCCATTCTTTCGTAGGTTGCATTGTCCTCGTCAGACATAACTCCCTCCGCGTTTTGGTGGCTCTCGGCAAATGCTCTCGCCGCATTCCACGTTTTGTTGCGCTGCTCAATGAGCTCATAAAGACTTTTCATAAAATATTTCCTCCATCAAATAAATTTTTTTATCGTATCTAAATGCCGGAGAATATCCGACACAGTACGCTTGGGTTGTGCCGTGGTAGTCACGGCTGGGGTTGTTGGGCTGCTGGGTGCTGCTTGGCTGCTCTGCTCCGTCAGCTTGTTCATAAGCCGGTTTGCGGCAGTGCGCTGGGAATAGAGCGTGTTCTGGGGCGTCACATCTGGAATCGGCACCCGCTCAATCAGACCATCCGCAAAGCCGAGTTCAATGCATTTCTCGGCACTCAGCCACGTCTCGTTTTCCATCATGCGGGAGAGCTTGGAACGGGACAAACCCGTTTTAAGGACATAGCTTTCAATAATGCTGTCTTTGATTTCTTCCAGCATAGATGCCGCTTTCGTCAATTCGTTATGGTCTCCGGCGGCAATAGTCAGTGGATTATGAATCATAATCAACCCAAGAGGACTGATTAAAACTGTGTCTCCCGCCATTGCTATTACAGACGCAGCGGATGCCGCCAGAGCGTCAATATACACTGTTACCTTCGCAGGATAATCACGGAGCATATTGTAGATAAGCGCCGCCGCAATACAGTCGCCGCCGCAGCTGTTAATTCGCACAATGATGTCACCGCTCCCACTGTATAATTCCTCCCGAAATAGTTCGGGTGTTACATCATCATCGTACCAGCCGTCCTCCGCAATTGCACCGTAAAGATACAGTGTTCGCTGGGTTGGAGCAGGTGCGGATTCGCCGGGAGGGGATTCCTCCGGCAGCGGAGCGGAATTGTCTGCTTCGTTAGCACATCGGCTTTCTGCCCAATTCCAGAACTTCTTTGGAATCGCTCGATTCGTTGGATTCTCCTTGTCCATTAGCTTCTTCCTTTCCGACCGTCTCGGTCTGTGTTGACTGTTCCTTCATATTGTCAGCTACCGTATTTGAATATGCACCGACATATTTGAGTGGCAAATACGCTCCATTAATTACGTGGGTATTGCCGCCCTCCTCATCGGGGATTAAATCCATATCTTCTCTGAGTCGGCAGTCATTGCAGCTCAGAATTCCGTTCTGAATGCCTACAGCATAAGAAGAAAGCCTGCTCTGAAAATCCCCTCGCAGGAGACCTTCGACATTGAACTTAAAGAAATACGTTCCTTTTTCTTCTTTGGTCAGCAGTGAACGCTCCATTGACTGTTCCCACCTGCAAACCCAGGGGTCCAAGGTATATTTCACAAACTCCTGCGAGAGCTGTTCCACGGAATTATAGCTGGCATGTTCGAGATCCCCCACCATGTGGGGAGGAATCCTAAATATCCTACATATCTCGTCCACCTGGAACCGTCTCGTTTCGAGAAACTGTGAGTCACTGGGCGAGATGGAAATAGGCGTGTATTTAAGCCCTTCTTCCAGGACTGCCACCCGATTTGAATTCGAGCTGCCGCCAAATGCAGCATTCCAGGAATCACGAAGATGTTCAGGGTCTCGTACAACACCGGGATGTTCCAGCACACCGCCGGGAGTTGCTCCGTTAGCAAAAAATTTAGCTCCGTATTCTTCCGCAGCCATCGTAAGACCAATCGCATTTTTAGCCATTGCTATAGGACTGTAGCCGACGAGTCCGTCAAAGCCAAGTCCCGGAATATGCAGGACATCCGATGGTTGGAGAATGACAGAGCTTTCCTTTATAGTTGGTGTGTCTCCGGAAGCCCGCTGGTACTCATAATAAAGGTGACCATTGATGTCACGGTCTACCCTCATTCGATTCGACATAAGAGGATACAGAGCGACTATTTCACCCTTTCCATTTCTCACGATTTGAGCGTATGCATTGCCATACAGCAGCAGATGAGTCATAAGAGTTTCACGAAAAATAAATGAGGAACACTCCGGGTTTGGCTCCTTCAAAAGCAGGAAGTACAAAGGGTGGTCTACCGCTTTTTCTTTGCCGCCTTCGTCAGTATTTCTATATAAATGCAGCGGCAGTTCCGCTATAGCTTCAGCAAGGATGCGTATACAGGAATAAACCGTTGTAAGCTGCATGGCGGACCGTTCCGTCACTGTTTTCCCGGCTTGTGTTCCGCCAAAGAAAAACCTATAGGCGGCTCCGGGAGTTGAATTTTGAATTTTCTGTTCTTTTGAGCCGAAAAGCTTAGAAAATATATTCACATTGAGGCTCCTTTCGTGGTATAATAAAAACCGAAGGATTACAGAAGCAAAATTCCTCTATCGTCATAAACCGACATTTTGGGTTCTGTATTTCCGTTGCGTATGGCTCTGTCCAAAGCCATTATCAGTGCAACGGCCAGATCGATTTTTTCAGAAGATTTCGACTTATCCGGCTTTTGATTTCCGGCGGCATCTGTTTTTATAACGACATTTTCAACGCACCAGGTGAGCGGCGCATTTCCGCCGTGAGCGATTCTCTTTTCCAGCACTAATTTCATCAATTCTTTTGTTGGAGGAGACATGCTGGCAAAGCCCTGTCCGAACGGAACGATTGTAAATCCCATATTCTCAAGGACGGTCATCATTTCCGTGGCATTCCAGCGGTCAGCGGCGATTTCTTTGATGTTGTATTCTTCGCCTAATTTCCCGATGAAATGTTCAATGTGGCGATAGTCTACTATATTTCCGGGAGTAGTCATAACCGTTCCCTGTTTAAGCCATATATCATAGGGCACATGGTCGCGTTTGACACGCTCCTGCAGCGTTTCCTCCGGCAGCCAACAGAACGGAAGAACATAGTATTTATCATCTTCCTGGGTTGGCGGGAAGCACAGGACTAGTGCCGTAAGGTCTACCGTTGTGGAAAGGTCGAGGCCACCGTAACAGACCCGGCCTTTGAGCTTCTCCGCATCAACGGGAAACGAGCATTCCGCCCACTTCGCGGAAGACATCCACCTTGCAGCAACACGCTGCCATTGATTTAGTCGAAGCTGTCTGAATACTTGTTCCTCGCTCGGACTTTGTCGGGCAGATTCATAAGCGTCCTGCACTTTTTCAAACGGTATGGTGATACCGAGCGAGGGATTACAGCTCACCCAGACACCTGGATCTTCCCAGCTATCAGTCTCTTTAGCACCGTATATCACAGGGTAGAATGTTTTATCTACTTTTCGCCCTTCAAGAATATCGACAGCCTTACAATGAAGCTCGTACCCGGCAGAATGGGTATTATTTCCTGCGGTACTGATCGCAAAATGAAGCGGCTGCATCCTCGCGTCCCCTGAACCACGGGTAATCGTGTTAAACAGGTCTGAATTGGGAAGACAGTGACACTCATCTATGATAGAACCATGCGTGTTATAGCCATGATGCCTGAAACTGTCCGAACTCAAAACGGAATATACAGAATTTGTCGGCTTATATATCAGCTTCTTCCGGGAACGGAGTATCTTCACCCTTTTCAGAAGAGCCGGACACTGTTCTATCATTCCCAGGCATTGGTTAAAGACAATACTCGCCTGGTGTTTGTCGGCGGCACAGCCATAGACCTCCGCCGCATTTTCAAAGTCCCCACAGGTCAAAAGCAAGGCTACGGCAGCGGCAAGTTCGCTGTTATGTGTGGGTACATAAGCGGAACCGGCGAGATAACAGTGGCTGGCACTGTCAACCTGAATGCACTGCATATTTACGGATTCAGCCAGCGGAGTAATAGACCGCACAATATGATAGCCGCCATCCGGCTGAGGGAACTTATCTGCTGCGGGTATGCGGACAATCGTATCAGTAAATTGGAAGAGTTCTCCTGTCTGGCACACACGAGATACAGGCTTTTGATTGTCCCGCAGAATCTCCACATTCCATAGATGGCGTTCTCCGGCAACGATGGAACACCCGGTTTGAAACTCTATAAGATATGCCTGCTCGGTGTTGTCCACAGTACTCTTGGCGACAACGTGGCACGGATTACCCTTATCATCGTAGACAAGGTCGCCAACTGCGAGTTTTCCCATTGTTGTAAAACCGGACGGAGTAGGAATCGGCGTGTCCAGAGCAAGCTGTTTGCCGTTTTTTTCGGGACTTCGATGTATGCCATATTAAATTGTCGATAGCCGTTCGGCTTCAAAATTCCAAAGAGATCCCTTATAATTTGTTCCTGCCAGTCGATTAGCTCAAACGGCTGTCCTGCCCACACACCGCTGTTGTGCCGCAGGCATTGAATGAAATCCACCGCATAATCGGCTGCCGCTTTGTCATAGTGGGAATCCGGTGCCATAAAACGAGTAGGTGTATAGTTCTCCAACTTGCGCATCATAGAGCATACTCCTTTCTCCGAGCACAAGAAAAGCGCCAGCCGTTAAGACCGACGCTAATCTGCTTGGTAATTGTTGTTTCTAAATGTGTATCCGGTTTACTGTGTGTTCTTGCCCATGCTGCGATATATCACTGCCAGGATTTTTTCCTGCTCCGAAGCGTCAACTCCGATACTTGCGAGAGCCTGACGTGTACCACAATCCGGACAGATGCGTGTGGTATTATCGGTCCGTGAAAGTGCGGGAGCGTCGGTGTAGGCTTTTCCGCAAAGGGGACACACGGCTGGTTTACTTGGTTTCTCGCTCATGCCACTGCCTCCTAATCGCTGATTTTGCGGCACTCATCGACTTCAAAAATGAGATTCAACGAGCTGTCGTTATCCCACGCAACCATCAAGTCGCCAAGTGCGTCGATACCAAGAACGGTTCCCTGCGTCCCCACAGGAGGCGAAGCAATATCGTCCATTCGGATAAGCTCCACACGGGAGCCGATGGGGTACATCTTTTGAAGTCGTTCGATGTCTTTTTCAGTCGGAGTTTGCATTGGGCTGACCTCCTTTATTGGGCTGAGCTTTTCTAAAAGCAGAATTTCCGGGAAGATTCCGCAGGAGAATTTTCCTTGCGGACTTGTATTGGTCGCCGACGAAGCCGAGCCGCAGGAGAAAACAGCGAAAGGCGTATTTTTGGTTTTCCGGTTCAGTATCTTTTGCGGTGATGCGACGCTGAGTCCGCGCCATTTCGCAGAGGGCAGTCACAAGGCGGCTGTAGGCTTCAATCTCCTCCGGCTCCGCTGTAAATGGAAACCAGGGAAATTCCACCTTGTCCTCGGAAATCTCAATCGGCAGAGCGTCCGTTCCGATGGAGTGCATGAGGAGTGTTTTCTTGGATTCCACAAGCCGCTTGAGGTTCTCCAGTGAATTTTCTGTGAAGCTGTCCAGCGGCAAGGAGATTGTCAGGCTGTCAGCTTCCGTTAAATTGTTCCCTGACGCGACAGGTTGAGCTGTTTCGCTTTCTGCGGATACTTCTTCGCCCTCATTCTCTGAACGTTTTAACGGCGTTACAGTGGGCGAAGGAGCGGCTTCGTCGGACGTGAGAGCAGTTTCGTCAGCAGTGCTTATTGCCTCGGTGGGTTCATCGCTTTCGTCTGCGTCAGCGGTTGCTTCGGTCTCCACAGGAATTGCTCGGTAGCCGTGTTCGTCCAAGAAATCAATCAGTCGCTCAACTTGCTCCGTATCAGTGCGGTCGCTGAATTCGAGATTTCCCTCACGGGTGATTGTGTACAGGTCAACCGCATAGCTGCAGGTCGGCATGTATTGGTAAACAGGTGCTGTCCCCGCAAATTCGCCAACGGCAGCTGCCAACTTTTTGCGCTCCGCTCCTGTAATTCCATAATAGATGGTCATAAAAATGTGCCTCCTTTTTTGTTTTGGTACTAATGTATTACCGTCTTTCGGAGACATTATCAACTACTATTTCGGCTTCACGGCGTAGAAAACAGGCGGCTGAATCGGGCGCGAATTTGTGTAATAAGACATCGGAAAAATCAAAACACATCAAGCCTGCCGACGGCGGAGCAGCTCCTCCATCAAATCAGTCTGCGGATTAGCTCCGTCAAATTTCACGGTTGAATTTTCTTTTACAAGCTGAAATATCTCGCTCCACAGACGGTCTGCCAGAGTAAGATAGGTCTGGCTCATTGCCACAAACGGCGACGCAATCGGCGCATTCGTCGTTGGATGGCGGCTCAGGAAGCCGTACTCGTCAATGACAGCCTCTGTCTGAATCCACCTGGCAGCCGCCATAGCATAGCGTTCAATCAACTGGGGATTGACATACACAGCGCACCCACGCTCGTCCAGCCATTTCCAAACTGAGCGATAAATTTTCGCAGCCTGGGTTTTACTTCCGTCACGCTGTTCAGCTGACAAGAACTTAGATGGCGGCGGCATCTTTACCCCTTGCAATTCCGCTGATTCGGGAAAAGAAAGCCGTGTCGCATTAGGGCTGTTCTCTTCAATTTTTGTAATCAGGTCTTTGCGCTTCGCACCGGCTCCCGGTCTTGCGCCACCTCTGTTGCTTCCGTCTTTTGCAGCCACGAACACCACCTCCATTCTCGGCAGACTGCATTAACCCGCACAATATAGAGCAGGTTGCTTCTCAGATTTGAGAAGCGTGTCTTAATATCCAAAACTGTACTCCGACAGTCCGGGACGGTTTGTTGGTTCAATAAGCTCTGTGCCAAACGCTTTCTTTTCCGCACCGCATTTGCAGACATAGCGAATATCCTCAGAGCCGGGACAATCACCTGTCGGAGTCATATATTCTCCGCATACAGGACAGCGGGGAAGTCTGACCACATATGAACTGTCATCAATAACCTCATTGTTTGTTAAATCAAAAAGGCTGACACCTGTGTATATATTTCCGTCGCTGTACTCAAACCGCACCAGTGCAAGACAACATACATACGGAGTTTCACGGACATCACGGTAGTGGATTTCGTTTTCGTCCTCGTCTTCAATCCTTAGCATGACTGTTGAATCAGGCGGGAGCTGCATCATCTGTAAGACAACTTCGTTTTTTATTCTTGCATTGCTCATGATAGCAAACCTCTCTTTCATTTCTGACTGACGCGCCTTTGAATTTTTGTATCAAAAACGCATCTTTTTTGAATTTTTTTACACAGTTTTTTAATGTTCATATCGACCTATTTCTCAAAAATGAGCAATAGAAAATGTGCGAAAGCCCGTGAAATCCCGAACTACGCACACTTACACATAAATATTTTTTCTGCCGAGGGCAGGGGTTAATACCCACCTTTGAACCTGAATTTTTTCGCACGGACCTGGGCGCCGTTCCCATTTCCTGCCAGAAACAGGAAAATAGACCGCCCCACCCCTCGAAACTAAATGATACTGAACAATATAGGAGCAGGTCATAGCTGTATGCAAAAACCAATCCGCACCTATAGGCTGGCTGTCGCTTGGAGACGTTCCGAGCCGTCGGACTGTCTATCAATAGTGACCTTTCCTCGCCGCAACCAGGGCAGGGCTCTTTCTTCTGTCGATGCAGAACAGCCAGTTAAACTGCTGCACGTTCACAGGCTCGTAGCCGCATTGGTAAAGGGCGTCCTTGAGTGCGTTGTTGCTGATGTCAACGTCGGGGAGCTGCTTCTCCAGGACAGCCTTGAGCCTGTTGCTGCTGATTGGGTTGGACTTGGTCTTCGCCGGCACCAGTTCGTTCTCAATCCAATCTACAATCAATGCCTGGTGTTCCGGCGGCTGTGCACTGAACAGCTCCGTGTCAACCCAGCTGTACGGATGTCCGTCACGGATGCCGCAGAGCTTATCTCGTTCCTTTTCTGAAATATAGTTGTGGTAAGTGTTCATCGTCTTTTTTCCTCCCGATTCTATATGATTCGTTGCTGCGTTGACCGCAGTGGTTAAGCACTTCATTTGCGTCGTTTTAATCATTGTGACATAGAAAAAAGCCCTTACAGATCTCTGCAAAGGCTTCAAGTCGTTATTTGTATTCCGTACAGCGGCTCTGCGTCCACTGCTCCGATTATGTATATTGTACCACAACGCTCCGAAAAAAGCAAGGCCTTTTCTCATAATTTTTTTGGAAAATCGCAAGATATAGTTTTGTGCCGTGATAATGTTACTATATCTAGTGATTTTCTGATAAAGAGCGGTGCCGTAGGAAGGACAAACACATCGTCGCAGTTCTGCTCGATTAAGGCAGTACGGCTTCTTAACCACAGGCTGCATACAGCCAGGAAAAGTAGTCCAACATTTCATCAGCCATCTTTTGAAGTCCGCTGTGCAGGAGATTGTAAAAGGCACCGGTGCTCAATTTCCGACCCGTGTCGGGAGAAACGAAGTCCTCACACTTAATCTTATCTCTGTACCGTCCCAGTATCACATACCGCTCCGATTCGTCAAGCTGAAGGACAGCCTGTTCAAACAGGGAGATATACTCGATGTCCACAGCCATCTGCTCTTTGGCAAGCCGCAGCCTGTCCTCGTTGATGTCATGCTCACACTTTGCTCTTGCATGGGCAATGCGGTCTTGGTACACAGGGATGTTTGACTTGTTTCTTTCGTAGCGGCTGACTGTCTCGGCATAAGCCTGGCAGATAACGTCTGCCCATTCCTCTGTTCCGGGTACTGCGTCTGTAGTTTCAACAACCGGAGGACAGCACGCTCTGTAGTCGGCATTGAAATCACGGTCAGGCATTGCCAGCAACTTTTCCAGTCTTTTCTCGTCCATCGTATTTTTCTGAACCGCCTGTGCGGTATCACTGTTTTTTCTTCCCATAATCTTTCCCCTCTCTGGCGGCGTGATACCACCCATAGAATATATATTTCTCCGATCCGACATACAGCACTTACGCAATCTTTCTCGTCCGGTGCTTTCTTTCACCGTTTTTCGCAAACAGCGCCTCATTCGCTCTGTAGGCTTCATCCGCCTTTATCACCCAGCCGACTTCGGCGATATATTGCTCAAGTGCCTTCATGGAGTGGTACCGCAGACACTGTGCAAAGCAGCATACAGCGGTATCGAGGCAGTCATTTACACGGTACAGGCTCAGGCTCTTTCCCTGTAAGTCCTTGACTGCGCTCTTTGGGATTCCGTCCATATACACCTGCCTTACAACATGGGCTTCCGTTTCTGTCATAAAATCCACTGCGGCGGCGATTTCATTCAATGCCCAGCATACAGCCTTATATGCACAAACTGCTCTCGGACTGGCTTTCGGAACGTTTTTGTTCAGGTACCGGCATAAATCTTCCGCGCCGATTGCCGCTCTGCCGGTTGGGTCGGGGACACGGTTTGTTGTGCAGCGAATCCCGTCGTTATTCCTCGCTCCCTGGGAGATTAAATACTGTGCGTCAGCCACAGTGTAGCGTCCCACGTTTAATTCTGCCGCCAGCACCTTTTCCATGTGTGTCAGTGCCGGATAGGAGCGGAGCAGCTTATCCGCGAAACGAATACACAGTTCTTTCTTGGTTCTGATTTCTGACGAGTTTATATTATCCGATTGGTGTGATATATCTGAATGGTTTGATTCCCTGATATTTGTATTTCTCATATATTTCCTTTCTGCGGTCTGAGCCGCACATCACATTATTCTTGTTTTATCGGCAGCTTCCTTTATTCCTTTGCCGCCGCACATCTCTGTGAAGCGGCATTCTTATATGAGGGAGCGGCTTATAGCAATGGGGAAAACCACGCCTATTCTTTGTAGAACCAATGGTGTAAACTACAAAGATTTTGTAGCTCCTTTGCAGCGGCTTTGTAGTTGCTCACAGTGAAAAAATGCTGATATATCAAGGGTTTTTGGCTTCTCTTTGTAGTTTTTGTAGTTGAGCGGATATCCTTTTATAGTATTTCTATATATTTTTTCTTTCTTTTGAAATAAATAACTTAAATCATATTAAGAAATAGAAAGAACTACAAAAACTACAAAAATCAGCGGAAAACCCTTGTGTTTCAGGGGTTTTGGGCTTTGTAGTTCCTCCGTTTTTACTACAAAGGAACTACAAAAACTACAAAGAATTAAGACCAAAACCACCCTGTGGACATCAATTTCTCGGGAAAAAGCCTCTGCCGTTTCTGGAAAAAATCTGTTTTTTCCGAGAAAAAATTTTTGTTTTCCGCCGTTTTTTTCGCACCGATTCAATCACGCACATTCACCCACAGCATTTGCTGCGTTGACAGCGGACATAAAGTTGTGAAACACATCGTTGCTGTCAAGCTTCTGCTCTATATCATCACGCAAACGCCAAGACTTGAACAGCTCGCCGTTCGCTCCGCGCTTTTTCAGGTCGTTATACTTCGGCACTTCCAAATATGCTGCAAGCTCCTCCTGAAATTGTGGATAGGTCTTCTCATAGCCATCGTGCATTTCCCGACACCAGGAAGTGTAGTAGCCGTAGATTTTCTTGACAGTGTGTACACTGTTCGTCTTTGGCGGTTCATTGACCATACACTCGTTCCAGAACGCCACAATGCTGTTATTAGCCGCGGCATATTCCTCTCGTTCATAGCGGACGCTTTCAGTTTCCGAAAAGCGGTATCCGTTTTTGATGACGTTCAGTAGGGCATACACAGCTTTCTGGATGATTCCCTGGCGCTCCGCATACAGCTTGTCCAGCAAGGTCTTGTCCTTGTCCGCTTCGGCAATCCTGTTGTCACATCTTACAACCATGACCCTGTCATATACCCATGGACCATTGTCCCCACCGAATTTCGGCAAGCGGTTCATACAGAACCACATCAACCCGTCGTAGGTGGCTTGAAATCCGTCCTTTCCTTTAAACTCAACGAATATTTCATCACCACCGACACAGGACTTAAAGATACTTAGCTCGCTTACGGTCATAAAACTCATGTCCGCACTTCCAGCCAACCGCCTTAGGTAGATGGCGCTGGTACCGAATCTGCCCTCCAGCTGTGCTAAATCAATACTGCTGCAGTTGTTTGATCCGAGGAAACGTACCATAAGCTGGCGCAGCACAGATTTACCGGTATCGCCGAGCCCCACAAAGAACAGTGCCTTTTTCATTCTCCAGCCTTTGATATTTGAAATCACTGCTCCCATAAATTCCAGGATGAGGTTTTGAACACCGATATCATTGCCCGTGAGAGTGCTGATATAGTTATCAAATATAGGAGTTGCCATAGGAACTGTGGACCAGTCGCAGGGAATTTGAATTGTGGACAGCAGCTCCGGAGTGTGGGGACGAATCTTCATATCATTGAGCGAAAGAAGCCCGTTCTGGAAATTGATAACATTCTCATCGTTATTGAACACCTTATGATCCATCGTTTCAGCTTCGGCTAGCAGCAGATTCCTGGCTTCATTGATGACTCTCATACTGGCCAGTGGGAGTTTGTAATCGTAAATGAACTGTTTGATTATACCGTTGAACATCTTCTCAGTATGAAACTTATATACGCCATTCGTATATACATACAGCAATGTGTCGGAGCGCTCGTTCTCACGGATAAGACAATAGTCGATATGCTCTTTGACATATTCAGCCAGCAGCGGAGCATTCACTTTTTCCCGACCCTTTTCATCTATATAGATGAACGGTGGACGCTTCTTCGGCATCACATCCTTATGGAACACGCCGTTGCAGGCTCGAATTCCCGCCGCTATAGTGGATTTTTGATAATCCTGGCGTTGCCACTTCGAATCATTCAATGCAGACTTTTCAATGAGCTGCATGATTGTCTCCGGGTCGTTTCCAACCCAGAAAGCAATTATGGCAGCAAGAGCGGCATCGGCTTCGGACGCACTGCCGTAATCGGAAATGTCACCCTTATCAAACAGCTTCTTGAATTTCTCGCCGTTTTTTGCTGCGGACATCTTCCCGATAAGCTCTTCCAAATCCCAATCTCTGTGTACCTCCGGCAGAGATGAGCCGTTTTCGACTGTGGCTCTTACCATATCCACATCCAGCGTTTTAAGCATCGCGTCCGTGCAGTCAGTAAATTCACAGTCATTCAGGGAGTTCAACGTGCAGACGGCATATCGGTCTGTGAAACCTCCGACATACACCTCAATGCCCAAACGAGAGTTCTTCTTGTAATATTTCTCCGGCCACTTTCCGTTGTCGCTGGGGATGCGGGAGAAGCCGCACAGACCATAGATATGGATGCCATTTCCGCTCTGGGACAGCTCGGCATATGTAGCCGAGAACCGTTCCAGACGTTCCGCCGCGAATGGATCGGACGGTGCGTGGTGGTCGATGTCAACGAAACACAGTCCTCTTAAGATAACGAAACCGACACCCTCATAGCCGCACTCCTTTGCGACGCTTGCCGCTTTCTCATAAGTCATCCAACGCTTGAAGTAGCCTCTGGTCGCACCGATTTTGCCTTTGGCGTCACAGGGAACCTTGGTCGGTTTGACTTCTCCAGTGGTTTTATCAACCTTGTCTTCAAACCGCCAGCAGAGCCACAGCTTGAGCTGTTTCAGTTCGTCCATTGACAGATGTGCACCGGGAGAAGCAAGGTAGTCCTCAATCTTCTCTAACGTTGTGAGCGAGGAAATGAAGGTCTGCCGCTCCGGGGAGCGCTGTGCGGATACAGGAGCAGGTGTCTGCCCATTACGAGCAGACTGTTCCTGCGAATGCGGTTTCTGTGCTGTGTTATCGACTGGCACAGTTTTAACCGCTGGCACAGCTTTCACCACCGCTTCGGGTTGATCGACCGACAATTTTTCAGTCGCTGCAGCTTTGTCCATTCCCGACACCGCGTCCTCTTCCGACGCAATCGGATAGTCCGGCAGCATAGGCTCTACGCCGAAAACCATATTCTTTTTCACCTTGGACTTTCCGGGTGTAAGATTATTCTGCATACGGCGCGCCTCCTTTCGCCAGAAATTCATCCAATGCTTTCCTCGTGACGTAGGCTCTGTTTCCGATTTTGATAATCGGAATCCTGCCCTCCTTAATGATGGTCCGCAGACCACACTCTGGGAAACCATACTCCATAGCCGCTTCGTGAACCGTCAATACGCTTTTTTCATTCATCATAATAATC
Organism: Clostridiales bacterium; assembly: GCA_021204175.1. Classification (GTDB taxonomy): domain Bacteria; phylum Bacillota; class Clostridia; order Lachnospirales; family CAG-274; genus JAJQCI01. The sequence continues at coordinate 49,255 of JAJPZT010000005.1, forward strand.
TCAATCCTTTCCCCCTCGGCAGATTTGATTTTACGGACTTCTGTCCGCAGACCGAGGCATGTACTTCTGTGAACCTTTTCGGCTCTTGCCGTTTTTCGGTTCCCGCCACACGAGTGATTTAATCGCACCATACCGCATAACCTCGCACAGCTCTTTGTATGGTATTTTTCTTGAATCAGCGTATTGATGTATTCGTTTTCCCTGTGTATTCTATTATATCGCCTTACTATTTTTGTGTCAATGGTTTTTCTGAATTATCGTTTTGTTAAATTCGTTCGCCCTGTGTATATCTGTATTATACGCCGTTTTGGAAGAAATGTCAATACACTTGAATTAAATTATTGACAGCTTCGTTTCCCCGTGGTATAATAATACAAGAAAACAGGGATGATGCTATTGGACGCTTAAGAACGTAATCTTAAGCAAAAGGCAGACTTTCCATTCCGGTTTGCCCGGGTTTGATTTTCAGCACCAATCCCTGTGTTATAAAATAGTTATAAAGTATTAGAACAAAGCAGAATTCAGGAGGAATATATAATGCCAAAAAAGAGTCACGTTCCTGTAGAGGTTCGATATAATTCACACTTTGCCAGCGTCCTGCGTCAGAAGATGGCTGAAAACGGTACAACACAGAAGGAGCTTGCCGATTTCGTCGGCATCCGTCCGCAGACGCTTTCTCTGTACTGCACGGGTGAGACGCAGCCAACTATAGAAAAAGCCATAAAAGTGGCTGAGTATTATGGACTGACCCTTGATTATCTTCTGACAGGAAACATTATAGAGGACATTCCCGTGTGGGAAGAACTTGGTCTGACGCAAAACACGGCGGAAAATATAAAGCTGGTCAAAAACGGATATTTTGAAAAAGCACCGCAGATGATTTACATGCTCAATTACCTGCTGGGCGACCACGATTTCTATATGACACTGGAGAAAGCCTGTGACATATATGAAAAGAAAGCCGCCATCAAAAGACAACGGCAGGAATTCGAGGAGCGGCACAAGGACGACAAATATGGATTTGTAGAAGACCGTCAGGACTTTGAAGACCGCCTCGACCACGAGGACTGGAAAATGGCGCGGCTTTTTATGCAGTACTTTACCACGTTTGCCGACAGGGACTACAAAGAGATGTATCGCCGGACGCAGCGGGATAAAGGAACTGATGAACCTGATGCGGAAGCCATAGCGCGTGAAGAAGCCGAACTTCAAGAGGGATACGCGGCATACAAAGCTGCTCACCCGGAGCCGGAGAGTGCCGATGACCTGCTTGCGGAGATGGAAGCGGAAAACAGAGGAGAAAGCGATTGACGCTAAGTGCGGAGCAAAGGCAAAAAAGCAGCCCACTCGGTTACGATCCTCCTCTGTGAGAATTTACACAGCAGGACAGCAACCAAGTGGGCTGGTGCGATTATTTTATTCTGAAGTTAAACGGATGACACTATAGAGACAGACTTGCCGCCTACACAACCTTGTACTTGCTGAGCAGTTCTACTCGGTGTTCGGCAACCGCATAGCTTTCCGAAATCTCGGACAGATTTCCGTTGTCTGTCTCACCGCGCAAATATCTGCCAACGCGCTTACACCACTCAACAGGCAGAAACCAGGGCTTGTCGGCAAGGTACGGCTTCCATGATGTCCACGTTTTCCACGACGGAAACAGCCGCCGTGTCATTCCCTTTATCTTGCCGCCGCTTGCATTTCCGCCGTCAGCAGCGTGACCGCCGTTCTCCTTTACTCTTTGAACGGCATCAACCGTAAACTGCGCGGCGGCGCGGTCTTTCTTTGTTGTGTTGCCGAAGGTACCCATGCGAAGCATATCCTCCAGCAGCTCAGTTACCGCTGTAGGCTTTTTGTCACAGGGCAGATCAAAGCCAAGGTATGTGTTGCCGAGAATAATCAAATCGGTGTAAAACGAATCAACTCCTGTTTTTGTCAGAGCGTTCCACACATACCCCCAATCTATCCTGCCGCCGTATTTCTCTGCAAACAGCAGGCAGTCCGTCATCAGACGGATTCCGAAACCGCCGCCGATAAAGTGCTTGAACGCATGAAAAATCAGAAACAGTAGATGGTCTGTGGGTTCCATTGTTCTGACGCTCACGCCATTTATATTCACAGTTTCCTTGCTGTCGAACACATCGTGAAACCATTCATTCATCTGTACCCTCTTATAGTCTGAAGTACCGAAGGGGTTCAAGTGCAGCTCTATCTCCAGAATCGTGTCAGGGTTTTTGAAAGTAACCTCCTGCACAATCGCCAGATTCTTATCCGGTGTCTCATCCGATGTATATCCACAGCGATTAAATATCCTGACCGCTCTGTCAAAGTCTTTCTTTTCGATAAGAACATCCTCGTCTCCTGACGGTCTTAAATCAGCGTTGGTACCATAGAGCGAACGGCAGATGATCCCCTTCATAACGATGGGCTCAAAGCCGTCTTCCAGGAACGCATTATACAGTTCCAAAAATGCAGATGTTTTCTCCATCTGTTGTGTGAGCGTCTTTGTCGCCGACGCAAAATACTCGTCTTCTAATTCTCCAAATGACGAAAACTGCGCCGCTGTATCATAGACAAGAGGAAACAGGTTCTGCTTTGACGCTGCTTTCATGATGTCCTTCCAATCGGCAGGCTCTTTGAGAACAGGGAGGGACTGATGCGGATGTATACAGTATTCTAATATGGTTAAAAAGTTTTCTTCTGAAACTGTCATAGACTCACTCCCTCATTCTTTAGGCACACTATAACTGAACTTGTGCTCGTGTGAAGACTTATGTCACGGCAGCCGTTATGATTCTGTCTACTCCGGCTTTTCTTTCTCTGCATACAGCCTGTTGGCGCGGCTGCGAAATGAGCTGTTCGGCATACCGCATCTTCTGGCGCCTTCCAACGCCGGGATTTTGCCTTCCTTCCACAGCTTTGCCGCTTCATAAAATTTCTCGTCTAATTGCTGGGTGGTTCTTGGCTTTTGATGCAGTGGTTTTCCTGCTTCAGCATATCGTCTGATTCTTCGGCGTTTCTCCTGGATTGATTTCACCGACCTTCCGAGTTTATCAGAAAGCTCACTGTCCGGGACAGTATGCTCCATAACCATCTTTTCTTCTTCATCCGTCCACAGATGCGGAGGGTATTTGTTTGCAGTCCTGGAATAGTAGCGATGCCGCTCTATGCGTTTTCTCTCTCTGTACGCTCCATCTTTGTTTTTACTGCCTGACATTAAATCACCTTATTCTTTTGCCGAGGACAGAAGCCTGTCAATTGACTGCCCGCTTTATTCATAACCATCGTAAATTCCATCTATAATTTCTTCCAGCTCATCGATCCGCACTTGTATCTCAGCGGCCTGTTTCTCATAGCTTGCCTGATTATCCGCTTCAATGGAATTTACACTTGAAAGTTCTTCTGTCACGGCAGCCACTGTGGAAAATGAACAGTCATCATATTCCGTATACCACTCTATCGTATCAAGCAGTGATGTAACGTAGGTCTCTGACAAATCCCCGGAATTTATGCTCGCCATATCAAAAGCAACGATGATGGATGACTTGCCTGTGTAGGCGGAGGATAATCTGCTCGTTACCGATGTGCCGGAAGTATTCAGATATGAGTAGTCGAAGTACACAGCCCCGTCTTCCGTCTGTCCGGCTTTTGGGGAGGATTCGTGATAGCTCGTGTAACCAATGAACTCGTCATCAAGCAAAAGTTGGATGTTCGCGTCTGTGCTGTAATCGGAACGCAGGAAGAATACGCCGGTGTGTTCCCGGCCAGCATCCTCAAGATAGGAGAGAACAGAAAGCACCAGGTCATTCATTTCTTCGGAGAAAGTCGGAGCGTACAGCATGATTTCCCAGGACGTATCCGCAGATTCTATGATTTTCTCAATGATGTCCATGTCCAGCGTACAGTCCAGAATGAGGACAGGGGAGAAGTTGTATGTATCCGCCTTATCCTTAATATACTCTATGTCCGAATCACCCGTCGCCACGAAGCCGACCATGATCTCCGCATCTTCGCTGGAATACGAAACGGAATCCTCCAGATTGCTGAGTTCCCTCTTGAGCTGCGTCAGTTCATTTTCATATGGTCTCGCTTCCGCCTGGAGCGCCTCCATGACCGCTGTCTGCGATTTCTGCTGCTGATTATCTGTGTATATCATGTATGCCAGGAAGCCGGCAAGCAGGACACTGAGAACCACACATATGATACTGATAACCCTTGAGCCACGTCTATACATCATGCAAGCCTCCATTCTGTCCGACAGACTTGTTGCTTTCTTTTATATACTCCGCTGTTATGTGCGAATGCTCAAACACCAGCCGCTTGCTGCATATTTCCATAGCCGCCGGTCTGTGGGCAACAATCAGCACCGTCTGGTCGCCCATGTCCTTCAGATTCTTCAACAGTCTGTGCTCTGTATCTTCGTCCAATGCAGATGTTGCTTCGTCCAGGAGAAGGACAGGAGCGTTTCTGTATATGGCTCTCGCTATGGCGATCCGCTGCATCTGCCCCTCAGACAGTCCCGCGCCTTTTTCGCCGAGAACCGTGTTATACCCGTTTGGCAGCTCCCGAATAAACTCATCCGCGCAGGCAATCCTGCAGGCCTGCTCAATTCTGTCTTTCTGATCCTTCGTATATGGAGCGGAGTGCAGGAAGTCCACAGCCTCATAAATACTCCCGGACATCAGCATATTGCCCTGGGGGACATAGGAGAACCAGGGACGGGTTGCCGGGGATATGTCTATCCCGTCGTCAGCGTACAGTCTGCCGGACACGGGGGAATAGATACCCAGCAGAATTTTCAGCAGCGTGCTCTTGCCGATGCCGGAAATGCCGGTCAGCGCGACAATCTCACCTTTCTCTATATCAAATGTTGCGCCGCTGATTACCTCCTCTTCACCGTCATCGTAAATGAAGATCAGGTTCTCGGCATGGATTCCGGTGAAATCCGGGAGATTTTTTGCCCTGGTTTCCTTCGACAACTGTTCAAGCTCAATCAGACGCTCCGCAGATGCAAGCATGGAATAATACTGCGGCACAAAGCCGGAAATGTTGGCAAAGGGGCTTCTTATTTGGCTGATGAGTTCCAACACAGCAGTCAGCGTTCCATAGGTAAGAGTGCCGTTTAATATGCCAAACCCGCACCATACCAGTCCAAAGAGATAGCTGCCCTGCATAACGCCGCCGAAGCCGATATTGCATATATTGGAGAATGTTCTTCTCTTCATGCGGGCTGTTTTGTGCGCGTCGGCTTTTTGCTCCGTCCGATTAACCGCCATTTCCTCCGCTTCAAAGCTTTTCAGAATCAGGATGCTTTCCACCGACTCCTGTAACCAGGAACGCAGTTTTCCGTCCGTCTCCTGAACTTCTTTATGCAGGCTTTTCATCCGGCGGCGGAAGAGGAAGGTTACACCCAGCATCACACAGCCGCCTATCAGGAACAGACTGCCGAAACGCCAGTCCAGCACCATCAGAACAACCAACGCGCACACCAGCTGCACCGCCATGGAGAAAACACCGGGTATCAGGTCTGTGGCATAGTCCGCCACGATCTTTACGTCGCTTGTCATGCGGTTTTGCAGTTCCCCGGTATGGTAGGCTTTCAGTCCGCTGTAGCTGCTGTGGAGAATATTCTCATAAGTATGCTCTTTTAGCCGGTTCTCAATTGAAGCACGGATACTCTCATCCTGCTGTCGTATAACAGCGCGGAGGATGAGCTGTGCGATAATATTGGCGAGGAAAATGCCGCACCAGCGCAGAAACATGAACCGATTCAGTGCAACAGCGTAGTCGATGGCGTTACGCATGATTAAAGCAAGAATTACCGACAGAAGAGCTACGGCTCCCGTACACAGGGTCAACAGAGCGATTCCGGCCAGACTGCCCTTTATCATCTTGATGACCCATGCCAGGGATGTGTTTCCGAGCATTAGCTTACCGATATTCTTAATTCCAACCTTTGCCTTATGTTTGAGAAGTCGTAACGGATAAATCAAGTTCCAGAACCGCACATACAGGCGGTATAGGAAATCTGTTGTGTGTATCTCCTTCTTGCGGCCCTTTCCCCGCCAGCAACTTTCCATCACGCCTTTTACGGCTGAAAGCGGCACACGCTCAATGGCAAATGTATTATCTCCACGTATCAGGCAGATATCCCCGTCAAAGCCCATAACACGGTGCAGGACCTGTACGCCGTCCGGGCGGACATACAGCACCACATCGTTCTTTTTCGGTCTGCCTTCCAGCTTTCGTATGAGGACATGGGATTTATATGTATAGAGGAGAGGGCGCATACTGACGCCTTTGATAGGTATAACGATAAAGCCGGAGGTTTCCAGCTCATCCAGCTTTGTGGTCTGTGATGTTTTATTTTGCCCTGTTTGCTGATTGTGCCCTGTGTCCGGCTGCTCCATATACTCACACCTTCCTCGTTTTTTACTCTTCAAGTCTGTCTGCGCGATAGCGGAACGTAGATACAGGCATATTGCATTTTTTCGCGGCTTCCGCCCCTGTAATCTCTCCGTTTTTCCACTGCTTGTATACCGATTCAAAGTTTTCCGGCAGCGGTTTTGCCACACGGCCGCAGTGGACGCCTCTTTCTTTTGCACGTTCTATCCCGGCTTTTTGATTTTTGCGATGCCGTTCCTCCATATCGTTTGCCGCATAGGACAGCACCTCCGCAACAACGTCTGCGACAAGGCTGCCGTTTGTTTTCTTCGCACGCCTCGTGTCAAGAAGCGGGGAACTCATAACAACGACATCAACGCCCCTGTCCTTCGTCAATTCCCGCCACTGGCTGAGTATTTCCCGCATATTGAAACCCAGCGCGTCAAAGCTCTGGATATACAGCGTATCGCCTTTTTCCAGCCGTTTCAGCAGTTTTCTGTACGCCGATCCGTTTCCTTGTCCCGCAGATTTCAGCATATCCGCTGTGTCCACGTATATATTCGTGGCTGGAATCCCCAGCAGTTGAAGCGCCGCTTTTTTCTCTTCATCGTTATGCGGTATATATGCATATATACTCAAACAAATCGCACTCCTTATCTGCGGACACAGTCCCGTGGGCGCCTATTCCGTCAAAAGCCCCGCGTCGGTCATTTCCTTAATCATTGACTGTACGTCATTGGCAATATACGCACGGTCTTTCTCGGTCTTTGCACCGCTCTTTTCCGCGAGTATATTCACGATTTCCTCCTCGGTCTTGCCGCCGGCAATGCCCTCCCAGATGGTCTTGCCTGTTTCGTTGAGCTTGACCATCCCATGGAACTCACGGCTTGCCTTGCCTGTGGCAACTGCCACATACTTGCCCGCAACCTTGCGGATGACGAATCCTTCTTTGATTTTCATGATGATGTTCCTCCTTTATCTCGGCATGCGCCAGAGTCTGTTTATCTCATCCGGTGTGGTTTGAATCCCTCGGCTTATGTATTTTTCTCCTGTCAACGTCTCAAAGCTGCACCTTACCGCATCCTCTGAGATGTCGCACTCCAAAAGATACATCGGCAGCGTTTCAAGCATCCTATCAAACAGTTCTAACATCAGACCTGTAGCTTCCGGCTCATATGGGCGGAACATCTGGCGGAGCATGAGAGAAATTGCCTCGTCCGGGTCAACCTTACGAATATGATTCTCACCATCCTCTGTACGACGCAGGAAACAGATTGCACCCATCGGAGCATTGCGTTTTCTGTTCCAGCCCTCCTTGCCGCACCAGGGCGTGTCATAGGCTGTTATCTTATCTTCTTCAATCTGAAATATCGGCTTGTCCCCGTTTACAATATCCACATCTGCGCCAAGATACTGCTTCCACAGCCCAATGTGGGTACTTTTTCCCGTGCCGCTGGCGGCTGTGAAGAGATAACCTTTTCCTTTATATGAAATACAGGCTCCGTGAAGCGTCACCCGGCCATAGAACGGGAGTTTGGAAGCGATGGCAGAATAAATAGCGTCCCGCTCCAAAAATTCATCTCTCATATCCGGACTGTACTCCCGAAGCTCCGCCAGGCGTTCATCTTCGGCATAAACGGATAACTCAGGCTTCTTTTTTGTCAGATAGTCACGGCAAAACCAACGGCAATAGCTGTATCTGCTTCTTATTTCTATCGGCACTCCTGCCAACTCTATGTTGAAAATATCCATTCCGCTTCACCTCGCTTTCGATTTGTAATTGTACCGGATTATTTGCCTATACTGTAGAAATCCCCTGCAACCAGCCTAAACCGGCTACAGGGGATCGTACCGTTATTCCTTCAGTTGATGTTTATTTGTCACTTGATCCTGGATTTACGCTCTGTACGCGCCCATCTTCTCCGCTCTCTACTACCCAAGTGAAAACTTCGGTCTCATCAAACTGAATGCACTTCATCTCATGCTCTTCGTATCTCATCCTACCGCCTCCGTTTCTGTACCGTCAGCTGTCAACGCTCCGACGGTTTTTTCATATGTGAAGCTTACTGTCTCGCCGGTCACGGTTGTTCCATCACCAGTCGTCCAATAAGGTGTCACAGTATAAGTAACCTGTTTCGTGTTGCCTGCATCATCGAAATACGCCGTTGCAACTCTTGTCGAAGCACTGCTGAACTCAGTTGCCTTAGTTGTAATTTCGGGGTCTACAGAGGTCACTGTCAAGCTGTTCTTCCAAATTGATGTTTTAGAAAGCGTCACTTCACTGTTCGAGGAATCAATAACTGTAAACCCGACTGCTGTATAATAGAGTGTATCCAGACTCGTCATAAAACGCCAGCGAGTTGCCTCATTTACAGTCGATACAACGCATTTCACCGTCAGCGCATTTGCGTCCACGAACTTGGCATAAGCGGTTTCCTTCGGGAAGGAAGTCATGGCCGTGTAGGTCGTGTTGCCTTCATCATCGGTCGATACGTCGTACCAGCCAGCGAAGATGTACTTGCCGCTGTCGTTGGTGCCGCCGGTATAGGTCAGGCTCGTGGTAGGGCACGCCGATGTGGAATAGACACCGATGTCGTCGCCGGACACCTCAACGTACATAACCGATTCGCCCTCGCCGGATGTAATTTCACCGGGAACAGTTGTTGTGCTATCGTATACACCAAGCGTAACAGCAATAATCCATGTGTAATAGGTGGTGCCCGTGCTGCTATCCGTGTTTGTCACAAACGCGCCGTATCCGTCCTTATAGGACACTGTGTTGTCCGTAGCATTGGAATAGGAAAGTGCCTTTGCCGTATAGGTGCCGCCGTACAATGCAGCAGTGCCCAAATTCAGGTGAATGGCTCTGCCTTTGCTTTTAAATGTTCCGTCGTAAATTATTGTTGTTGCGGTTTCTGCGCTGCCGCCGGAAACGTTGGCACTGTAGATGACAGGCGAGTAGCTGTTTGTCGTGTCGGTATTTATATAAGTACCGCCGTAAATTGTAAGCGTTCCGCCTGCGTTCCTTAACGTACCCGCCGTAGCGATACTGGAGGTAACCGTTGCGGTGCCTACACTGTCAAGCAGAATCAGCTCAGAACCTGCGCCAACCTGGAATACAGTCGCAGTGGAGCTTATCGAAGCACCGTTGAGGTCGATAATCAGTTTCGGATACGTTGTGGACGAACCGACGGACGAGGTCAGAGACAGGTTTACCTCTGAACCAAGCTGAACATATGCATAATAATCACCCGAAGCGCTTACGTTGTCATAGGCCAAATCAGCTCTGTAGATAGCACCCGACAGGTCGGTGTACGTTCCCATAATGGTCGCCGTAACATTGCCGTCCGTGTCAATCGTAGCATAGCCGTAGCCGTAGGAGCCCGAAGCAACCGCTGTCGTTTGAACAACATACGGATATGTCGAGCTGTTGTCGCCTGTGTTCGTTGCAACCTCGTAGCCATCTACAAGATAACGTGCTACGGAGTAGTTGTTCATATCATAATAACCGCCGGAGATGGAGATGTAGTCGGTGAAGTCAACAGGACTTGTTGCTGCATTTGTTGTTTTATCCACCGCGTATACGATCATTCCAGAGTCATTATAAATACTTGTAAAGTATCCCTCTTCTATGTTGAGACACGGGATAATGTCGGTACTATTGCCATCGCTATCGGTCGTTGACGAAGCCCTTACAAGCACAGCGCCTCTTACGCTCGGCGTATAGGTTGTTTCGTCGCCGTCAATTGTGGTTACGCTGCTGGCGATTGTACCGCCGTTGATGTTCAGCGTTCCCGCCTGAACCTGCATGCCGTAGCCTACAGAGGTGAATGTACCGTTGTTAATGGTGACAGTGCTGTCTGTTGCAGCCGGGCTAATCTGAACCGTTTGTCCGGAGCTTGAATAGCTGATGTAGTTTCCTGCGTTAATTGTTACGTCACCGCCAGTAACAAATACAACGCCGTTGCCCTTGGTGGTACTCAAAACGCTGTCGACAACGCCGTCTGTGGCTGTGCTGTCGATAACAGTGAGGCTGCCGCCTGTAACGTAAATCGGGCTGTAGGGGTAGCTGGAATTGGCTGTGCAAGTCATGCTATGACCGTTCAAGTCAAGCGTTACACCAGTGTTTGTCTTTAATGTAAAGGTTTTCTCACTTACATCTGCTATCAGCTGTACAATGCAGTTATCTGCAAGTGAAGAAATGTACGAAAGTGAAGCTGTCGAACCAATATAGTTCCCACTTGCGTCATACACAACCGCAACAGCGCCTTCAACAGTTTCAACTACCGAATATGTTCCGTCGCCGTTGGCAACAGCTGCGGAAGCTGAGGTGGTGTATGCGCTTACATCGGTGTTGTAGGTACCGCCGGTAACCTCAACGGTCGTCATTGAATCAGTATTGTTGTCACTAAGAACAGCAGCACCACTGCCATCCGTCGTAGTAGTAGAAACAGTCGAATTTCCGCTAATGGTTACGCTAACTGCGGCATTCGTTGTTGAATTATTGTTTACTTCACGAACACCGTAATAGCCCGAAACAGTGCTGTCAGTAATATTTACTGTAATAGCCTGACTCGTACTGTGCTGAGATACTGCAATACCCGCACCCGTAACAGTCGCACCGTTCCAATTTACTGTGGTGTTTGATTCCGTGGATGAAGCCGTGATAGTAGAATCACTTACATTCAACTCACCCGCTCTGATTTCTATGCCTGAAGCCACACCGTTAATTGTGGTGTTTGTTACATTCCATGTAGCATAGCCGGCAGCATAGATACCGTACTGACCGGTAATCGTCGCACCGTCGAGGTTAAAAGTAATACTGCTCACATTTTTGGTTATGGAGCCGTTAACATACAGGTATGCATCTTCACATTGTCCGGATATGTTAACTGTAACACCGTAACACTCGTAATTTGTTGCCACACCACTATTGTAGTAGACGGCAACACCGTAACCGGGTTTTGTCTTATCACCATCAGCATTAGTGGTTTTCAGAGTAGCACCGGAATTAACATTAACGGTAGAGTAGCTTGCAGCTGTACTGGCAGTCGAACCGAACACGCCTATTGCCGCACATCCCCATCCACCGGAGGTTCCGGTATTCACAATCGTACCGCCGTTTACCGTCAAGGTACCGCCGTTTACGGTGATGGTTCTGCTTGTGTTACTGGATGTTATGACACCGCCAGTGGTATCATTAACAGTCAGGCTGGCACTGTTAGATATAACAATTTTATTTGAGCCCAAATCCAAAGTATATCCAGCAAGATTCAGGGTAACAGTCCCGGATACCGTCCAATCCGTACTGAGCGTTACATTGCCAGTCAAAGTAATTACACCATCAACAGCTTCAGAAAGTAATGTTCCATCAGCATCCTCAGATGTTGCATCCACATCTTCATCAATAACTGCGATCCCATCATTGAAGCTCTCTTCACTGCTTTCGTTAGTAGCTACAGAATTTCCAACCGACACAGATTCAGTCTGTTCTTCCGACTCTTCATCCGCTTCATCCGAGGTAACTGTCAAAAGCTCTTCCGCTTCTTCAGATTCCTCATTTCCATCCACGGTTTTGTCTTGTATTTCTTCAGACGCTCCCGTGGTTTCGCCTGTTGATTCTTCTGCGATTATATCTGTGATGACATCATCAGCATCTGCCGCATACACAGGTGTAGCGACAAGCGTAACCAGCATCGCCAGTGACAAAAGCAAGCTCAACAAGCTTTTGGACTTCTTTTTTATCATCAGTCCTTCCTCCATTTCTTAGTTTTTTTGAGCTAATGCTCATACAATGATGTTCGGAATCGTTACCCCTTTTCAGGCTTTGATTCCTCCATCGGAAAAACGTTAATATTTCAATCAGCCTCACCCCTCAATCTTTTACTCTCTCTGACCCTCATACCTTATCAAGACAATTTGCAATAGGTTTATCCGTCTCGGTATGATTAACATTTATGAGTTGAAGCTCTTATTAGGAGCCGCTCACACCAACCTTGTGAGTCCTCAGCATTGCGACCGCTACAGTTTTGCCAATGAAAATTGACATAAAACCACCGATGTAGTAAAATAACTCATAACATCTTCTCTTATCTTACCACGGGAACGTTTACCTTCCCGACGGGAAATCATTGCTGCTTCATCCCATCCAAATTTTCTGAATTGTCATACAATAAGTGCTTGTATTCCGCTATATCGTGTGTTATAATGACTATTGGATAGGTGTGTCCTAAAGGATATTCAACGATACAGGAAGGTAAACCATCCTGACGTTTTGCACAAATCATGCTTTTCGGCATCAAAAGCTATTTCAAATCCATTCATCATTCACACATCACCGTCTCTGTGAATATTATTCTCAGTTCGGTTATTAGTGCCCTGCTCCTGCGTATATGGTCTAACTGTGAGAAATATCGTTCAATATCTTCGAGCAGGAAGGTGTAGGATACTGATGGTACATAGTGCATAACTTTTAAGGTAGTCGGCATTGATATTTTTAGTGAACATTTCACAGAAAAACATCTTGTATTTCCAGTTTTCTTGTGATATAATGTTAAATGTGAAGTTGCGTTCAGATACTTATTCGACGATACAGAAAGCTACACCTTCCCGACGATTTGATGATAAAACTATATACCTCGCATACTTTCACACCAATACGCCGACGAATCTGCGGCGTTTCTTTATGCCCTTGAAACTGTGCGCTTTTCTGTGCTGATTTCACCTACTTCGGCTCTCTACTCACACCGGTTCATACCTATCGGCACGATACCGGAACGAAGACACTGCCATACCGCACTCTCTTGCCGCATTCGCACATGTGCTTTCGCCGGACTTCCACTGCTTATACCAGTAATCAAAATTATCGGGAAGCGGAGCGGGGATTCTGCCGCACCATACACCCCTGGCTTTTGCAGCGGCGATTCCTTCTGCCTGACGCTGACGGATGTTTGTCCTCTCGTTTTCCGCAACAAAAGACAGCACCTGCAAGACAATGTCCGATACGAATGTACCCACAAGGTCTTTGCCGCGCCGAGTATCAAGCAGCGGCATATCAATCACACAGATGTCGATGCCCTTCTCCTTTGTGAGAATACGCCACTGTTCCTGAATTTCCTCATAATTGCGTCCTAACCGGTCGATACTCTTTATGTAGAGCAAGTCGCCCGGCTTTATTTTTTTCAGCATACGCTGATACATCGGACGGTCAAAGTCTTTTCCGCTCTGCTTGTCCAACAGGATATTTTTCTCCGGCACCTGCTGTTCACGCATAGCAATCATCTGCCTGTCCTCATTCTGTTCCTTCGTGCTGACACGCACATAGCCGTAAATTTCCATTTCATTACCTCATTTCACAATAGTCGCTCGTGTCTGCTGACAGGCTGCGCTCCAACCGCTGTCAGAGTGGGGAAACAACAGCCAGCAAGAATCTCTTTATACAACAAAAAAGAGCGCCAGAATAATTATATCTGACACTCAACTGCAGTTTATGATTTTGCCTCTGCTTCCTTGCGAGGCTTGTTTTTTTGTGTAGAGACGGTGAGCCGTATCTACATATTTGTATTAAGGAAGAAATTCATTAGCCTGTGAGTATGAATCCCTCCGAATTTTCAATATAATTGACACAAGACTGCTGAACACCCCTGTGAATCTGATGCATACCCTATATGCACACCCTCCTGCATACCCCAATAAAAAAAGCGCGCACTCTTTGAAAATGCACACCCTACTTTATATTTGAACACCCCTCTGACCTCGGCGCATACCCTTTTGGCACATTCAGAGAGCTTAATTAAATTGTATCCAATGGCGTTCTTCGACATCGGGAATAGTTATTGCGGAAAGAGCCTTACAGCGGAAAAACGTATTTTTTTCGATGACAGTAACACCGTCGGGAATGTTGACACTGACAAGCTTCTCACAGCTGCCGAAAGCATATTCGCCTATTCTTGTTACGGTTTCCGGAACAGTCAGTTCTGTTATTTGAAAATAATAAAAAGCATAGTTTCCTATACTGGTTATTTCACCGCTGAAAACCACTGATTTTATATCGGTGCTGTAGGATTCCCACGGGATAGTTCTGCTGTTATAATCATACATATCGCCGCTTCCCGTAATTGTCAAAACATATTTATCGTTGAGCTCCCAGGTTATGCTGTCGCCGCAGCTGCCGCTGTCGATAATTTCAGCCCCTTTTGCTTCGATAATGAAAGCCGTAAAAATAAACAAAGCCGCCAAAAGCATTTTCAGGGTTAAGCTGAAGCCCGTCTTTGTTAAGGTTCGGGTATAAATCATAATTTTTTCCTCCTTAAAAAAAATAAAAATAATATAGGCTTAAGGCTTTTCAGCTTAAAAATCGCTGAAAATATAAGCCATTTATAATTGTAAGCTTTTTATATGTACTTTTCAATAATTCACAATCGGTTCACAAATTTTCTTGAGGTTTGTAAACTATCAAAATATTGCAAACTTCTTCATTTTATAATATAATGAAATTGAAATAAGTATGAATAAATTAAAGAAAGGGAAAAATAAGACAATGGATTAGATAATTGAACAAATATTAAAGATACTGGAAGAAAATGAAATTTCAATGTATTCACTTGCTAAGGTTACAAACATAAACAAAAGCTCTCTTCATATGGTTCTGCACTTTAAGAGAAAAATGCAGCCAAGGCATTTTTATGCCATAATTGAAAATCTTCCCCTGTCTCTTGCCCAGAAAAGGGATTTGACGGAAAGGTTTCAGAAAATAACTATGGGCGACAACAAGTATAACGCCGACAAATATATTTTGGATATGTTGAAGGAGCTTTCGGATTATACCTTTTTCAGCGCTTCGCCGCAGTTTTTTACCCCCACCCCGAGTAGTTGAAAGCCCAAAGACTGCGGGTATGATTTTCAAGGGACCTAAAATACAGTCTATTATAAGCCGCCTTTTGATTGAAGAAATGACTAAGCCCGACTGTAAAGCCTTTGTTTATATCCCGGGAACAAGCCAAGCCTTCAGCTCACACATTGACAGTGTAATTCAGCAGTATAAGACGGAAATCAAAATCAGCTTTATAATAGATTTTTTAAATAATACGGACGGCGAGGACAGAATTTACAACCTTAAGGTAATGAAAAACATTCTTCCGCTTGTGCTTTCAACCACCAATAACTACAGCTTTTACTACACCTATGTTAAATCTATTATAGACAAAAGCTATATTACGCCTTATCCCTATTTTATTGCACTTTCCGAAAAGGTTATATGCATAAGCGCCGATTTTGATGAGGCTATTATATTTGACGATATAAATGCAGCGAAAAATATTAATATTATGTGTCAGGGAAGAATTGAACAGTGTAAGTCCTTAATAAACATTGAGTCTGATGTTCACAATATAGTGCTCTCTCTTGTGGGTGGCAGAGAAGAGGTAACAACCCACTACTGCATAGAATATGAGCCCTGTCTTTCTATGCACTTTACAAAGGAATTAATAGACGCTGTTATTCCGAAGGATTTGCCTATGCGCAAAGAGCTTCTCAAGCTTTTGTTTGTAAGATATGAGCAGCTTAAGAAAATTAAAAAGAGTATTCAGATTTTTAATAAGGAAAGTATTTTTAAGTTTGCCGAAACGGGGGTTGTAATGGAATTTCCCGAAGGCTATTCAAGACCCTGCACGAAAGAGGAAAGACTTTTTATATTAAAGGGGCTGCTCTCTATGACTTTATCGGATAATCATATTATAAGAGCTATGAACCCGGTTAATCTTCATATTTCCGACTGCGTTTCACTTATAATTCAGGATGACGCAAGCATACAGTTTACAATGTGGAATAACAGAAAAACGCCCCTTAAATATTTAGCCTTGACCGAACAGAGTATTTGTAAATATTATCTCGACTTTATGCGAGACTTACTGGAGACAAACTATCTTTTTTCAAAGGAAGCCACAGTTTCCTTTATAAATGATGCAATAAAACAGCTTGATAATAAACAGGCTTAAAATTTTTAAACTTTATAATGGTTTAACCGCCGTCATATACGAAGCGGAAATGACCGTAAAAGTATGCTCGCTTTGCTTTTTTGGGGGCTAAATACACAATCTAATGTTCTTTTTAAAGCTTTTTGCCAAACTCCTGCAGTGAAGTTAGTGTCAGTGTTTTTGTTATATATTTGCTACACAGAAAAAAGAGGATTTCCGCTCATTACTTTGAGTAAAAATCCTCTTTATTTGTTTAGATTATTTTTTACAGCCGCTTTTCCTTTGTTTAAAGGCTGATCTTGAGGCAATGCTGTCAACTTAAGAAAAAGCTGATTTAATGATGAGCCTTATCGTTAAAAAATAGGCAGCGAGAGGAAAGCTTTCAAAACCAACTAAGACTCTCCCTCAAGGATAAATGTTACTCAATAGCGCCGCTGAGCATTGATTACTTAAGGTCTACTGCGTTAAGGAAGTCCTGATCGTCATAGTCCTTATTTTCACCGACCATACCCCAAATAAAGGTATAAGCCTTTGTGCCTACGCCTGAGTGGATTGACCAGCTGGGTGAAATAACTGCGCTTTCGTTCTTCATAACTATGTGTCTTGTTTCGTCGGGCTTGCCCATCATATGGAAAACAACATTGTTTTCGTCCATATCGAAGTAGAGATAAACCTCCATTCTTCTTTCGTGTGTATGACAGGGCATAGTGTTCCAGTTAGAACCGGGAGCAAGCTTTGTAAGACCCATTGCAAGCTGGCAGCTGCCGTATTCTACGCCGTCACGCTGAGAAAGTCTAGCGAAAACCTCGTCGTGAATGTACTGGTTGATCTGTCTCTTGTTGCAGTCCTCAAGTGTGCCTAAGGGCTTGTGGTTTGCATCGTCATAAGAAATCAAAACTGTGGGATATGTCTTGTGAGCTGTACCTGAGTTTACATAAAACTTAGGAGGATTAGCTGCGTCCTTTGCCTTAAATTCGATTTCCTTAACGCCCATTCCAACGTAAATAGCGTCATAATTATTTACGGGATATTCTTTTCCGTCAACAACTACAAAGCCGTCGCCGCCTATGTTGATTGCGCCCAGCTCTCTTCTCTGAAGGAAATATTCAGCTGCAAGCTCCTTGCTGCCTTCAAGCTTAAGACCCTCTGTGGTAGGCGTTACGCCGCCGAAAATTATTCTGTCGTTATGGCTGTAAACAAGCTTAATTTCACCGGGAACGAAAACATTCTCTACTAAGAAATGGTCTCTGATCTGCTGTGTGGTATAGTGCTTAACATCATCAAAATGATTTGAATATCTTGTTTCAAGCTTCATATTAATTAAACCTCCTGTATTAGTTAGAAAAAAAGGGGCGTTCGGAACGCCCCCTGTTAAAGCTAAAGTAGTAAAAGTGTGATTATCTTTGAACACGTCCGGAGCCGTCGCCGCCTGCAAGAGTTTCAACATCTTCTCTTGTAACAAGGTTGAAGTCGCCGGGGATTGTGTGCTTAAGAGCAGAAGCAGCTACTGCAAATTCAAGAGCGTCCTTCATATTCTTGCCGTCTACAAGACCGCAGATAAGACCGCCTGCGAAGGAGTCGCCGCCGCCGACTCTGTCAACGATGGGGTTGATTGTGTACTTACGGCTGTGATAGAATTCTCTTGTCTTACCGTCCATAATACAAGCTGACCAGCCGTTGTTTGAAGCTGAATAGCTTTCACGAAGTGAAGAAATTATGTACTTGAAGCCGAACTTGTCAGCCATCTGATTGAAGATGTCAACATAGCCCTGAAGCTCAAGGTTGCCGCTTGTAACGTCTGTTTCGCCGGGCTTGAAGCCGAGAACCTTTTCAGCGTCCTCTTCGTTTCCGATACAAACATCAACATACTGCATAAGGTTTGTCATAACCTTCTGAGCCTTTTCGGATGACCATAATTTCTTACGGAAGTTAAGGTCGCAGCTTACTGTAACGCCGTGAGCCTTAGCAGCCTTTAAAGCAGCCTCTGTAACTTCAGCAGCAAGGTCTGAAACAGCGGGAGTAATACCTGTGAAATGGAACCAGTCAGCACCCTCGAAAATAGCGTCGAAATCGAAAGCTGATGCGGGAGCGGTAGCGATAGAAGAGTTAGCTCTGTCATAAACTACGTTTGAAGCTCTCATAGAAGCACCTGTTTCAAGGTAGTAGATACCGAGTCTGTCGCCGCATTTAGCAACATGCTTTGTGGAAACGCCGTATTTGTTAAGAGCAGCAACCGCACAAGCACCGATGGGGTTATCGGGAACAGCTGTTACGAATTCAGCGTCATGACCATAGTTAGAAAGTGAAACAGCTACATTGGCTTCGCCGCCGCCGTAGTTAATATCAAATTCTGTAGCCTGTATAAACTTTTCGTTGCCGGGTGTTGAAAGTCTGAGCATAATTTCGCCCATAGTTACAATTTTAGCCATTAAAAATTCCTCCTGAAAGTCAGTTTATTTAGAGAGTTATCCAAAACACATACGGAATAACCCCTTGTCTTTAGTAATTATAACACATAATCAACAGCATTTCAACTACTAATTTAGGAAATTTTAGTAAAAGTTAAACTCAGTTAAATATTACAACAATATCATAAGCGTCGCAGACTTAAATCCGCAGGGCGAGCTTTGCCCGCCCGAGGACAGAAACTTTTCTGTGAAATTGATGCATAGCATCAATTTTGCGGAAAACTTGATGGTTTCTACCTTAGCAAACTCGAAAAAATGCAAGCATTTTTTCGAATATTTTAATAATAATATATCATCTTTCCGTCATAGGCTCTGACAACAACAAGTCTCAGCTCAGTGTCACGGTCAGCAGTTGTTCCGTCGGGAGCATCGGCATAGTCCTTGTTATAAACAATATATGCGTCCAAAGCTTCATTATAATCTACAGACAAATCATAGCCTATGCTTTCCAAATTATATCTCCCAAGCAAAATCTTTTTGCAATAGTCCTTTGCTTCATCATCAGAAACAGAATAACCCAAAGTCAAATCCATGTCCGTATAGGTCTGAAGAACCGAATATGCATAATAAAAATCTTTGGACGAATCGTAATAAAAATTCTCTTCATCTAAGGAAGCGTCATCGGGAAAACGGCTGTCGTTAAGCTTAAGGTGGCGTCCGTCCGGGAGAAGCTCGTCAAGAAGCCTTTCCTCTTCCTTAAAATCATATGACTTTATATTGAAGGAACCGTTGTCAAAATTCATCATTTTTGACTCCTTTTGGGCTAAAAAATAAGCATAATTTACGGGAACGTATATTTCATCTTCTATATAAAATCCCGTCTGCCCGAAAGAAAGACTCAGTTCTTCATATTCTTCGCTGTTCTCGTCAATCAAGGTTATAGGAAATTCTTCGTATTCCTCTATGTCGGAGATACAGGCGTCAATCATCATTCTGTAGGTGTGTCCGTCAAGGTTAATTTTTCCCCAGCTGTAAAGAGCATAGCTTCGGTTGTCGACATTCTTGTTATTAAATGTTATAAGCTTATTAACAGGCAAATATGTATATTCTCCGCCGAAGGCTTCAATCAAATCCTTAAATGAAACTAAATTTTCAATGCCTACAAAATTAAATTCATAGCCCCTTAAAATTTCCCCTGTTTCTTCTCCGTCTGAATAAATCTCATATTCCTTATAAATCGAATTGTTTTTCATTGCGGAAATCTTTTCTTCATTTTTGTATAATGAAAAGGGTGACAACGTTAAGTTATCATAGTCTATTTTCTGCTCTTCAAACGCATCTGTTCCAACCGTATTTTCGGCTGCATAAATATTCACTCCGCTCAAAAGACACACAACAACAGCTGTATTAATAATTTTCCCCATCAATTTCATAAATTAAATCCTCCTTTTAATTGCTTTGCCTAAATTTTTGTTGTCTTTCCGATTTTGATATGCTATACTTAATTACAGAACCGGTTGTCTTTCGACAAAGGTTCTCATAGGGGATACTGGAACCCGAAAGATATCGGGACGGGCTGCAAGCCCGGCTTTTGCGCAAGCAAAAGTTCTGAGCGAGCGGTTATTTCTCACCTGCCTATTACATATGAAAGAGGTGATGCTTATGGTTTAAGCAATTGTCCTTAGTACTATGTTAAAAGGGAGGTGTGATATTATCTATGGTAACTATCATTTATGATATGTACATAATTGCTGCAATTATAGCAATTATTATACGCATAATAAAGTTATTTTTAAAGATAAAGAAAAAATAACCGTCGGAGGCGTCCAAACTTTGACGGTTATTTTAAATAACTGTATAGGTGAGGAATAACTGCCTAAAGCCGTTCCCCTTTGTATTTAAATAATAACACAACAATAGGCTTCTGTCAAGCAAAAAACGATTTTAGGTGTGGACACAATGCGCATATTATATTTTTACAAAAAATCAAGAACGG
>JAJPZT010000123.1 GCA_021204175.1 Clostridiales bacterium
ATATTAAATTTTCATAGCATTATAGATGGCTCTTTTTCAAAATTGGTGTCAATGTTGTGTCAAATTACTAATTTTTTGTGGCATCAGTTGCTAAAAAAGCTGATTATTTAGAGGCTTTTTAGTAATTACGATTATCTAACTCGGTTTTGCTTTCAGCAAAAGCCGAGCCTGTGGCTCGTCCCGAACTCTTTCGGGTTCCGGCTGCTGAACGCATACTGTGAAATTCTTTTTTCAATTTGACTTTATTTTGAGAAAGAATTTCACAGCAGCTGAGAGGTGAAAATATTTGCGTTCTTGTAAAATTGCTTTCTGCAAAAAACACCTCTCCGTCAGCTTCGCTGCCACCTCCCCTCAAGGGGAGGCTTTTTTCACTACGAGGAGGATATTAAGCTATGCACATAAAAAGAAACACAGCTATTTTAATTTTGGTTTTATTAGGGGCAGCTTTGGCAGTGAATGGCTGCAAAAGCGAAACAGCAGACAGCAATTCACTGATTTCACAAAGTAATGAAAATGAAGAGATAACCTCAGAGGAAATAACCGAAGAGGGCAGTGAAGTGGCTGATTTAAACAGCTCCTCCGAAGAAGATACCGACGAAATGCTTGACGTACCTATTGAAATGTTGGAAGAATATTACGGCGATTACAAAATAATTGACGATCCGGCGACAAACAAATATGCCCGCATATCAAAGTCATATACAGATGATGACAAATATATTTACAAGACTTTTTCAATTCACAGTGACGGAATAGTTATTGACGGCAATAAGCTTGAAGCCCCTGTTATAAACACAGGCAGCCACGATGAAAAGTTTTATGCATATCTTGCCGAGGGGCGGTCGCAGTTCGGCTTTAAAGATGATGAATGTAAATGGTTTTACATTAAAGACAATATAAACAGCGATATTTCATTCTCCTGCTATACTGACGGAGTGACATATTATTATGCATACGGCGGAAATTATTTAAAGATGGAAAAGCTGTAAAATAATAAGCTTTTTTAATCCTTAAAAATCTAATAAAAATCTTTAAAAAAAGACGTGAATTTTTGGATTGACTTAATATGTAATTTTTGATAGAATAAAGGGTAATCACATTAAAATAAAAAATATTTAAGGAGGATAAAAAATGGCTTATTACTTCAGCGAACCATCGCATACATTCAGTGAATATTTGTTAGTTCCCGGGCATACTCCGAAGGAATGTATTCCTGCGGCAGTATCATTAAAAACTCCTGTTGTTAAATATAAAAAAGGCGAAGCTTGTCCCTTAACAATGAACATACCTTTGGTTTCGGCAATAATGCAGTCCGTATCGGACGATAAAATGGCAATTGCCCTTGCAAAGGAGGGGGGAATTTCCTTTATATACGGTTCGCAGAGTATCGAAAGCCAGGCGGCAATGGTCAGAAGGGTAAAGGGCTATAAGGCAGGCTTTGTTCCCAGCGATTCAAACCTGACACCCGAGCATACAATGCAGGACGTTGTTGACCTTAAGGCTGAAAAAGGTCATTCAACCGTTGCCATAACCGAGGACGGCACAGCCGAGGGCAAGCTTTTGGGCATAGTCACAAGCAGAGACTACCGCATCAGCAGAATGGACCCCAACACTAAGATTAAGGAATTTATGACGCCTATCGACCGCATAATTTCCGCTCCCGAGGGTACAAGCCTTAAAGAAGCCAATGACATAATTTGGGACAACAAGCTTAACTCCCTTCCCATAATCGACAAAGAGGGCAGACTTGTGGCTTTCGTTTTCAGAAAGGACTATTCCTCACATAAGGATAACCCCGACGAGCTTTTGGACAGCTCAAAGCGTTATATCGTAGGCGCAGGCATTAACAGCCGTGACTTTGAAGAGAGAGTTCCGGCGCTTGTTGAAGCCGGGGCAGACGTTCTTTGTATAGACTCCTCAGAGGGCTATTCGGACTGGCAGAAGATCACCATTGAATATATAAGAGAAAAATACGGCGACACAGTTAAGGTCGGCGCAGGAAACGTAGTTGACAGAGACGGCTTCCGTTTCCTTGCAGAAGCAGGAGCAGACTTTGTTAAAATAGGCATCGGCGGCGGCTCAATCTGTATCACAAGAGAAACAAAGGGCATAGGCAGAGGTCAGGCGACAGCTGTCATTGAGGTAGCCAAGGCAAGAGACGAATATTTCGAAGAAACGGGCATTTATGTTCCTATTTGCTCCGACGGCGGTATAGTTCACGATTATCACATTACCCTTGCTCTTGCTATGGGCGCAGACTTCTGTATGCTGGGAAGATATTTCTCACGTTTTGAAGAATCACCTACAAACAAGATTATTGTAAATGGCAACTATATGAAGGAATATTGGGGTGAAGGCTCATCCAGAGCGAGAAACTGGCAGCGTTACGATATGGGCGGAGCAGGAAAGCTTGCCTTTGAAGAGGGCGTTGACTCATATGTTCCCTATGCCGGTCATCTTCACGACAACGTAACAACAACTCTTTCAAAAATTAAGCACACAATGTGCAACTGCGGCGCACTGACAATTCCCGAATTGCAGGAGAAAGCACGTCTTACACTTGTTTCTTCAACAAGTATTGTAGAGGGCGGCGCACACGATGTAGTTTTGAAGGATAAAAACGTATCTTTAGACAATAATTAAAATAGATAAAACAAAAAGACGGCAAGGTCATAAAAATGATTTTGCCGTCTTGCTTTTTTATTATGTTTTGTCACGTCTGTTTGCTTTTCTTGCTTTTCGATATTTCTTTCTCTGCTTTTTATATTTGTGCTTGTGCTTATACATTTTTGAGTTGACTATTCTGTTTATGGCTATGATTATTGCAAGGAAAATCGCCAAGCCCACAGCAGACCACATACAGATTTGTATAAGCTTTTTGGTTTTTTCTTCCTTAATCAAAACCTCTTCGGGAATAGCTTCAACGGTTTCGTCGGCGGTTATGTTAAGAGCCGCAAGCTGATTTCCGCCGTATGAAACAATGGCAGCGCCCAAAACCTCGCCCTCATTTACTCCCCCAACGATGCTGTCGGGAACGTCATAGCTTATTGTAACGGACTCCTTGTTAACCACAGAGGGCATAAGAGCCGAATAGCCTTCTGCTACGCTGGCGGTAACTGTTCCCAAATCGATTACGTTTCCGTTATAGTTTTGACAAACGGGAAGGCTCAGCTGAAGCTCTCCGGGCTCAACGAGGGTCTGTTCACTGTAGCGACCGAAGCAGTAGTCAAAGAGAAGAATTGTGTCGGTGTAGGTGTTTACGCCTCTGTCAGCCAAAACGCAGCATATAAGCTTAATTCCGTCCTTTTCTGCGTAGGAAATAAGTGTGTTTCCCGCCTGATCTGTAAAGCCTGTTTTAGCTCCCTTAATATACTGATAATAATAGGGGGAGTCCTCCCAGAGAATTTTTGCCTTGTGGTTTATATATCTGACTTCGTCAACAATGTTTGTTTCCGGAATTTCATAGGTCAGACAGTTGAAGCTTGCCATAAACTTTTCGTTTTTGACAGCTTCTTTTAAAATAACCGCCATATCGTAGGCTGTGGTGTAGTGGTTTTCGCTGTGATAGCCGTGGGAGTTGTCAAAGTGGGAGTTAAGGACCCCCAGCTCCTTTGCTCTTTGGTTCATTCTTTCAACAAAGGCTTCCTGCGTTCCGTCAATCATTTCGCTGACGCCTACGCAGACGTCATTTGCCGAAGCCATAAGTATAGCGTGGAGACACTGATCCATATTAAGGGTTTCCCCTTCTCTTACGGCTATGGAGCTTGAGCCTTCCCCTATGCCGTAGACGGCTTCGTGTGAGAAGGTCACAAGGTCGGTAGGCTCCGTTTCTTCACAGGCTATTAAAGAGGTTAAAACCTTTGTTACGCTTGCAGGGTAGTGAACGGCGTTTTCGTCCTTGCCCCAAACGATTATTCCGCTGTCTGCGTCTATAACAACGGCGGATTTAGCCACTATTATGGGGTCGCCCTTTTCGTCTAAGTATGCAGGGATTATATCGTCGGGGGAATATTCCTCCTCAGACATATCCAGGGGGTCGGCTTGAGAAGCAGATGTTTCGGCTTCCTGAGATAAATTTACATCTTCCGCAAATATTTCTGTGGCATTATTTAAAATTATGGTGTATAATAGAAAAAAGGCAAATAAAGCTTTTATGTGTTTCATATATACTGTCCTTTCGGTTTAAGAAAGCGTGTTTTTATTATGATTTCCTTATTATAACATATGTTGGACTGCTTTTTCAAGGACTTATGTGTATTTTAATTAAAGTATAAGAAATTAGTTGGGCGGCTGAGGGTTTTCTTAAAGGATGTCTGACCCACTTCTCAGCTTCTCTGCGTTCAGCAGTTCCCCTCAAGGGGAGCCTATTGGGTGATTTATGGATGATAAAAAAATTGTTATATTCTATTCTTTTCTCACTGCGGCGGTGTTTCTCTTTTTCTGCCTGTGGTATTTTACCCAAAGCGAAAACGCCGGGGTTTTTATAAGAGACGGCTCGGAGACAAGTGCAGAAGTCTACGTCGAAGAGACAGAGACGGAAGCTGTTACCGAAGCAGTTGACGAAGCGGTCACGGAAACAGCGGAAGCAGGGGAGACGGAAGCCGCAAAAGTCAACATAAACACTGCCTCAGCCGAGGAGCTTTGTACCTTGCCGGGTATAGGCGAAAAAACAGCGGAAAGCATTATTACATACAGAAACGAGAACGGCGGTTTTAACGAAACAGCCGAGATAATGAACATAAAAGGCATTGGAGAAAAGACCTTTCAAAGCCTTGAAAATATGATTACTATAGAATAGGGGTATCTAAATGAGCAAAATATTGGTAGTAGATGATGAAAAGCTTATAGTTAAGGGAATAAAGTTCAGCCTTATGCAGGACGGAATGGACGTTGTTGTGGCTTATGACGGCGAAGAAGCTCTTAAGCTTGCGGCGACGGAAAACGTAGACTTAATCCTTCTTGACGTAATGCTGCCCAAAATTGACGGGCTTAAGGTCTGTTCCGAAATAAGAGAGTTTTCAAATGTGCCTATTATTATGGTAACAGCCAAGGGAGAGGATATTGACAAAATAATGGGGCTTGAGCTGGGCGCAGACGATTATATAACAAAGCCCTTTAACATTTTGGAGCTTAAGGCGAGAATTAAGGCTATTTTAAGACGAAGTGTCAAATCAGTTCCCGAAGAAAAGAAATCAGACAAAATACTGAGCCTGAGAGGACTTTCGTTAGACACAGGCTCAAGACGCTGTTTTGTGGACGGAAAAGAGGTTAATTTAACCGCTAAGGAATTTGACCTTCTTCTTCTTTTAATGAAGAACGCAGGCACGGTCTATTCGAGAGACAGCCTTCTTTCGGA
Source organism: Clostridiales bacterium (assembly GCA_021204175.1). GTDB lineage: Bacteria > Bacillota > Clostridia > Lachnospirales > CAG-274 > JAJQCI01. The sequence continues at coordinate 5,357 of JAJPZT010000123.1, forward strand.
GCTTTGGGGCGTTGACAAACTTTCAGGCGAACAAAAGCGTGAACAGAGACGTGCCGTAGACGTTCATGTAAGACGTCTTCGTGAAAAAATAGAAAAAACTCCAAGTGAGCCCGAATATATACACACAAGATGGGGGGTAGGTTATTATTTACAGTGACAGCAGCAGCCTTAAATGGTATAACTGCCTGCGGTGGAAGCTGTTTCTCCTTTATTTTATAATCTGCCTTGTTCCCTTGTTTATATTTTCATTCACTATGAACAATATTTTGGCAGGCTATTTTGAAAGCAGAAACACTCAGAATATGCTTTATCAAGCCAATAAAATCGCAGGCACAATTCAAAAAAACAATTATTTAACCGACCCGGAGCTGGCGGCTAAATTTTTAAACGACATAGACGAAAAAAGTACGGAGCTTTCGGCAAGAATTTTGGTTTTGGACAAAAACTGCACTGCCATCGCCGATTCAAACCGCTCCGAAACATATAAAATTCTCATAGTGCCCGAGGTTATGGACGCTTTAAAAGGCACTGCAGGGGCTAACCTTAGAAAGTCAGAGGGGAAAATTTACACCGCCGCATATATCGAAAACGAATACGGCGACAGAACAGGGGCTGTTCTTATAGTGTCGAGCTTTGCGGAGGTCTATGAGCTTTTGGGCACCATAAGCCACGACTGGCTTCTTTTAACCCTTCTTTTAAGCATTATAGCTTCTGTTATAGTTTATATTACTACAGGACATATGCTTAAGCCTTTGACCCTTTTGGTGGAGACAATTAAGAAAATTACCGACGGAAATTTGAGCGAAAGGTGCAGTGTTAAGGGGAAGAACGAAATAAGCGTTCTTGCCGGGGCTATAAACGATATGACGGAAAAGTTGGAATCTGAGGATACCTCCCGTTCCGAATTTGTTTCGAATGTGTCTCACGAGCTGAAAACCCCCTTAAGCTCCATAAAGGTTTTAAGTGAGTCTATTTTGCTTCAAAATACTGCTCCCGAGGAAATGTATAAGGAGTTCCTTCAGGACATAAACTCCGAAATCGACAGAATGACAAATATTATAAACGATCTTCTTTCACTTGTTAAGCTTGACAACAGAGACGCAGGTTTTAACCCCGCCGACACGTCTCTGAGAAAAATGCTTATAAGCATTATGAAAACACTTTATCCCCTTGCAAACGACAAGGACATAGAGTTTATTTTGGAAGCCGAAAAGGACGTTGAAATAGAAGCGGACGAAACTAAGCTTTATTTGGCAATTTCAAACCTTATCGACAACGCCATAAAATATACTCCCGAAGGGGGAGTTGTTAAAGTGGGCTTAGACAGCGACCACCAAAACGCTTATATTTCAGTCTCTGACACAGGCATAGGCATAAGCGAAGAGGAGCAGTCTAAAATTTTCAACCGCTTCTACAGAGTGGACAAGACCAGAGACAGAGAAACAGGGGGAACGGGCTTAGGCTTAGCTATAACCCACGCCGCTGTTTTGCGTCACGGCGGCAGCATTAAGGTTTTGAGCAAAGAGGGCAGCGGCGCAACCTTTACAGTCAGACTTCCTCTTAAACAGGATAGGGAGGGTGCATAATGAAGCGTAAAAAACTTATATTCATTCTCTTAGGCGCTGCTTTGGCAGCTGCCGCAATTATAACGGTTATTTTGCTTTTCAGCCACGCCGAAAAGGATTTCACCATATCTTTATATTTTAAAAACCAAACAGGAAACAGCCTTGACTTTGAGGGCAGAATTATAGAGCCGGCGGATAAAAGCTCAAACGAAGAGGTTTTAACAGAGGTTTTAAAGGAGCTTAAAAACGGGCCGAAGGTAAACTCCGTTCTTCAAAGTACAATGGGTGACGTTGTAATTCAGGGATTTAAGCTTGACGAGGAAAACAAAACAGTTTATATAGACCTGTCGGCGGAGTTTGTTCAAATGACGCCGGCTGACGCTCTGTTTTTAAAGGCTTCTTTGGTTTATACCCTTACGGCTTTGGGGTTTATAGACAATGTTTATATTTCGGTAAACGGCTCTGCCGTAACCGCCGAAGGAGAACCCCTTAACCGCCGAAATGTTCTTTTAAACCCGGATATAGCGGCGGAGAAGGTAAACTATCAGTCCGTTACACTTTATTTTACTGATAAAAACGCACAGACCCTTATAGGAGAAACACGGCTTATAGAAATTAAGCAAAGCCAAAGCATAGAATATCAGATTGTGGAACAGCTTCTTGCAGGACCCGAAAACTCAGACCTTGTTTCGGCAGTGCCTTCGGGAACAAAGCTTATAAACACAAACACAGAAAACGACATCTGCTATGTAAATCTTTCTTCTAATTTCATCAATAAGCCGGCGGCTTCACCTGTGTCGCTGCTTCAGATTTATTCTATAGTAAATACACTGACATCTTTGGATAACGTAAACTCAGTTCAGCTTTATGTGGAGGGGCAAAAGGTCAGCGAGGTTATTGACGGGGTGGATATTTCAAAGGAGCTTGAACGAAACGAAAGGCTTATAGCTAAATAAAATTTAAGCTAAGATAAGAAATTTTACAATTTTGTGTTGAAAATTTTTAAAAAATCGGTATAATTGTAGTAATAGATGTTTTACATTTATTTTACATTATACCGATTTCTATTATTAATAATATATTTTTAAAGACGGAGGTGCATCAATATGAAGGAGACAGTAAAGGTTCTTATTTCTGAGGAACAAATTAAACAGAGAGTGGGGGAGCTTGCGGAACAGATTAACAAAGACCTTGCCGGGAAGGAAATTATTATTTTGGGCGTGCTTAAAGGCTCGGTATTTTTCATAACAGACCTTTCAAGAAGGCTCACTATGCCGGCGAAAATGGCTTTTATGGATGTTTCAAGCTATTACGACAGCACTCATTCTTCGGGGGAAATTAAAATAAATTTAGACCTTGACTTAATTATTAAAGACAAGCATCTTTTGATTGTGGAGGATATTATAGACACCGGAAGAACTCTTCATATGCTTATGGAGCGTCTCAGGGCACGCAAGCCTGCTTCAATAAGCCTTGCCACTCTGCTTAATAAGCCTGTGGCAAGAGAGTTTGAAATAACCCCGGATTACGTTGGTTTTGAAATTCCCGACAAGTTTGTGGTGGGCTACGGTCTTGACTATGCCCAGCGCTACCGCAATCTGCCTTACATAGGGGTTTTGAATTTTTCAGAGGATTGATTAAATAGTAATAAAATTAAGGAGCTGCGAAGTAATTTTCACAGCTCCTTTTTTATGGGAATTTTTATATTTATTCTTCTATGGGGAATTTTTTGCTTATGTCCAAAACCTTTGAGAGGATTTGGGCTGCGTCGGCGGCAGTAAGCTCGCCGTCTCCGTCAACGTCAACGATTTCAAGCTCTGCTTCAACCTGATAGTTTGAATCGATAACGCTTTCCAAAACACAGGCTGCGTCATTAGCCGTCAAAATTCCGCTTAAATCTGCGTCGCCGTAAAGACCTTCTGTAACCGGTTCATCGGGAGTAACAGGTGTGTCCGAAGACTCGCCGCTTAAGTCATATTCATCGGGAGCAAGCTGTTCCGCTGCACCTACCTTAAGGACGTAGCTGCCTGTTTCTTCCGGGGCAAAGTTTATAGTGAAGCTTATGCCGCCTGTTGTTTCGGTATATTCACCCTCCGCAAACTGGTTGATATATACTGTGCTGTCGAAGTCATAGCTGCCGCTGTCGTCCTTTTTCATAACGATTACGGAATACTGAGCCGCTTCAGCCGGGTCGGTAACCGTTACCTCTGCGGTGACTGTGCCGCTGTCTGAAATGCTTGCTTTTGTTATTTCAATTTCAGCGCCGAAGGCTGAAACCGTCATAGCTGCTGTTAAAGCAATTGAGACTGCGGCGGAAATAATTCCTTTCATATTGCGTCCTCCTTTCACGACTTACTCATAGGCTGCGATTATAGCATAAATGTTTTTGTTAGCACCGCCGCCGTAGGTATAAACGGGATTTTTCAAATCGGTGGTTGTGGCTGTTACCTCAGTTAAACCGCTTGCAGCGGATTCTGCCGAAGCGAGATCCTTGCCGTTTTGAGAGATATACTGGGTTCTGCCTGCTGAGCCGTTTCCGTCGAAAATTACGGTTATGGTGCACTTTGTATAGCCGCTGACATCGGGAGTAAAGAAGAAGTTAGCCTTGCTTGTGCTTCCGCTGCCAGTCTGCATAGCACGTGTAAATTTGTATGTTTCGCCGTTAAATGTGTAGCTTACATTCTTACTCTTTGATGTAACTCCGCCTGTTGCATAAAGACCGTTTATAGGGCCTTTCACGTCACCTTCCGTCAAAGCACCGAAATCGTCATATGTGCTTTCGGTCAGGTTATAAACAACAACATTTGCGTCTGCCGCTATGGTGAACTCACGTTCAAGCTTATCGCTTAAGGGCTCCATATTGTCAACACTATCCCAAATATAGTGTTCAAGCTTTGTTCCGTTTGCAAAGCTGCCCTCAACAACATAGCTGCCTGTGTCGGCTATATCGTTTGTAAGTATTTTTTCAAGCTCACCCTCTGAGGAGTAAACCGCTGTTATAAGAACTGCGGAGGGATTCATAGAGTCGCCGTTATAGGTGATTTCCATTTCCTCGGTGCCGTAAACAGTGTCATTTATGCTTGTAATTTCATAAATGCTTGTACCTGCCGCAGGCTTTGTTCTGATAGAGGCGAAAAGTGCCACTGCGTCGTCGTAGGTTTCAACAAGAAGGTCGGAGTCTATTTCAACCTCGATTGAAGCCTTTGCCTCATCATATGTTGTCTTGAAAAGGCTTACGTTTTCATCTGAATAAAGGCTCTTGTCATAGCTTTCATATGCTGAAAGAAGCTTAGCCAAATATTCGGCTATCATTTCCTCGGTAACTGCCGCCTTTGTGTAGTTGGCAACGGGAATAACCGTTGACTTAGTTACTCCGTTTACGGTTACCTCTGCGGTAATAAGGGCAGTTCCCTCTTCATAGCCTGCTGAGATAACGCCGTTTTCGTCAACTGTAGCTACGCTTTCATCGCTTGAAGTATAGGCTGTGTTGGAGCTGTCCAAAGCTACCTCTGCTTCGTCGCTCATATATGCGGAAAGGTTGGCGTTTACGGATGTAAGGCTTACATTAAGTGTTCCGTCGTCGTTTACAGCCCCTACTGTTTTAATTCCATCGGGAACTGCACATACAACGTCAAGCTCACTTGCAAGAGTGCCTGTTACTGACAGTGTCTGTGAAAGCATATCGGCATCGTTTGCATTCTTTCCTACCATCAATGTATATGTGCCTGTGGGAACATATTGAAGCTGAGTGCTTTCGTCATAGAAATGAAGGTCTGCTATGTCAAGTGTCATTGTGACTGTTTTTGTTTCTCCGGCAGCAAGAGTAACTCTTTCAAAGCCCTTAAGCTGCTTAAGAGGAAGGTTTACTCCGTCGCCGTTAGGTGACTTAACATAAAGCTGAACTACATCTGTGCCATCAACGTCTCCTGTGTTCTTTACATTAACGCTGACTGTTACCTGACCGTTTGCGTCAACAGTGTGACTTGAAACGGAAAGACCCGAATAGGTGAAGTCTGTATAGGAAAGACCGTAGCCGAAGGAATAAACGGGTGTTCCGTTATAATACTGATATGTTCTGCCGGGGTAATTGCTTTCCTGGCGTATTTTATAATTTTCATTTCTTGAGTAAGAAATTCCGTTTTCAGTTGTCTTTGTGGTTGTGCCTATGGGCATTTTAAGAAGATCCGCAGGGGCATACCAGGCTGTGGAAAGTCTGCCTGATGGGTTAACCTCGCCGCTTATAATTTTGGCTAAAGCAAGACCCTGTTTCTGTCCGTTGTAGCAGCTCCACAAAATAGCTTTTGCGTTATCCTCGAATGAAGAAACGTCCATTTGACCTACTGTCTGCAAAACAACAACAGTCTTGTCGGGGTAAGCGGCTGCAATTTCAGCCACATGAGCCTGATGACTTGGCATAGCTATGCTTGAACGATCCTTACTTTCGCTGGCGTCTGATGTGGTGGTTGCGCCGTAGGCAATAATTATGTCAGCTGCGTCAAGCTGTGTCTTGTAGTCCTCAACTGAAAATTCGCTGACAGCCGCTGCTGAAATAACAAGGTTGGCTGTTCCGTTATAGCCGCCGTCTGAGCCTGTGTAGTCAGCTGTTACTGTGGCATATGTGTCAAGTGAATCTGTAATTTCAGCTGTAAGAGTGCTGACTGTAAGGGTTGCGTCGCCACAGCCTATTGTGATTGTTCCGCCCGGTGAGTCATAACCTGTTGAAATCTCAGCTTCAACACTTGCAACGTCTGCAAAGCTTACGCCTTCGATAACTGCGCTTGCACCGTTTGTTATGTTAATAAGGCTTGAACCCGAAACTGTAAGACCGCTTGCTGATGTTGCCTTTGAAAGATCAACAGCAACCTTTGTTCCGTCTGTTTTAACAAAATTTAATGACTTAATGTTAAAGAGAACAGTGTCGTCCTCCACATTACCCAAATAGTGAACATTGTCTGAGCCGAAAACCTCGCAAAGACCCTCATAGGGGCTTGTTGTGTCTGTAGGCTCGCCTGAGTAGTCGCCTAAGTAGGTTGTGCCTGCCATATCGCCTACAATTGCAATGTTGGGAGAGGCTGAGGCGTCAATGGGAAGTATTCCGTCATTTTTAAGCATAACAACGGATTCTTCAGCTGCTCTTTCCGCAAGCTCAACGTGGTCGGCAGCTTCAAGCTCTGAGGTGGATATGCCTGCATAAGGATTGGTTGAGTCAAACTCACCTGTTCTGAACCTCTGTAAGAACATTCTGTAAACCGCAAGGTCAACCTCTTCCTCTGTTAAATAACCGTTTTCAACCGCTTCATAGGCTACGGATTGGCTGACAGAACCGCAGTCAAGGTCGTTTCCTGCCTTGATTGTGGGGGCAAAGGTCTGAGCCTGAGTTATTTCGGATAAGTCCTCAGCGTCGGGGAAGAGAATGCTTTTATACTGAAGTCTTGAATAGTTGTTGTTTACTGAGCCGCAGTCTGCAACAACATAGCCTACAAAGCCCCATTTTCTTCTTAAAAGCTCTGTTAAAAGATAGGGGTTTGAGGATGAGGGGATGTAGTCGAAAAGCTGTGTTCCCTGACGGGTTATTGTGGTTGCGTTGCAGCTGCTCATTACCGAAGCCGGTGAAGCATTTTCGATTATGTCTTCAAAGGCTCTGCCGTAATAGTCTCTTAATGTCTGCTCGTCCATTACAGATGAGCCTGTCTGTCTTTCACCTTCGCAGTTGTTGGCAACATAGTGCTTAAGAGTAGCGATAACCTTAAGATAGGTTTCATCGTCCCCCTGCATACCGCTTACCATTTCACTGCCGTATTCGGTGGTTAAATAAGGGTCCTCGCCGAAGCTTTCATCGTTTCTGCCCCAGCGGGGGTCTCTTGCCATATTTATGGTAGGTGTCCAGTAGGACAGATCCTTAATTCCCTTTTCAACTGCCTTAGCTCTTGCTTCCGTGCCTATTACGTCGCCCTCCTGAGCATAAAGGTCTATGTCCCATGTGTTTGACATAGAAAGGGCAGATGGGAAGCTTGTGGCTTTTCCGTTTCTGGCTACTCCGTGGAGTGCCTCTCTCCAATAGTTATATTTGCTTACACCCAGTCTGCTTATAGCAGGGGCATTGTAGCCAAGCTGAGAAACCTTTTCTTCAAGTGTCATTCTCGAAACAAGGTCAGCGGCTCTTTCTTCAAATGATAAGCTTTCGTTTTGATAGGGCAGCACGTTACTCTCTCCTGTCGCAGCACCGTTTACCGCAGACACCCCCGACGTTGTAATAACGGCTGCCAGCAAAACGGCTGTTAATTTTTTAAGCTTCATTATTTTCCCTCCTTAAAACGTTACAATAAATCCTCATAGCTGCCTGCGTTATATGCCCTTTCAAACCCCGTTTCCAAGGCATATTTAACGGCTTTTTCGGCTCTTACGCCGCTGTAGCAGCAGAAGATTAAAACTGTGTCTTTTGAATATTCCCCTATTTTTTCAATTTCATCTATGGGAATATTAACGGAGTTTGCTGCGTGTTTTGCTTCAAAATCAGCCCTGTCTCTGACGTCTATAAGAACTGCCCCGTCGTTGACGATTTTGCCTGCCACTTCGGAGGCAGCTATCTTATTCTGCCTAAGAACGTCAGCCTCAACAAGGCTTTTTTCTCCCTCCTTTGAATAAATTTCGGCGTTTCCTCCGTTAAAATGCATCTGATAAATGTCAAAGTCACAAACCTTTTTAAGCCTGTAGCACTTTTGACATTCAGTCACAACTATTACAATACCCCCGTCGCAGCCAAGATAAATTTGGTCTCCGTAAACCTCTATGTCGTTTATGACAAATTCGGTCTGTGAATTAATTTCAATGTCGCTTTCTTCAAACAGTTCTAAGCTTATGTCTATCCAAACACTGCCTAAAAATGTGTAGCTGACTGTCTTTCTGTCCTTGTTTAAAACAACTGTGTAGTCAAGCCAACGGGTAACGTCTAAATAATCTCCCGAATTTTTTATTGTTTCGTATATTTTCTCTTTGTCATATGCCATATCGTTTCCTCCGAAAGTCATAGCCGGCAGGCAAACCATAACCGTTAAAACAATACATATAAACCTTTTTGTTATTTTCATAAAATTCACCCTCTTAAAGAAGTTTGACAAAAGCAATTATTTTTTCAAAACTCAATGTTTCTTCTTGTATTATACAATTTACGGGTGTATAATGAAAGTCAGAAAATAACGGCTTATGGTCAAAAAGTGCGGAGGTGGAAAAAATGTCTCTGTTTTACGAGGTTTTAAAATCTGATTTTTCGGTAATTCATAACAAAAGAGCCATTCGATTTAAGGAGCATATGCACAAATATATAGAAATTTTATATGTTTTCGAGGGTTCACAGGTGATTTTTGTTGACGGGACACCCTATAAAGCGGACAAAGGGGAAGCCGTAATTGTTTTCCCCGATATTGCCCATTCATATTATAAGGAGGACACCGATTATGCCGACGAGCTTCTTATAATTTTCGACCCGCTGTATCTTTCAAGCCTTTTCCCCTCTATTGACAGAATTTACGCCGACAATCCTTATATAACAAGGGGCAATATTAATGAAGAAACACGATACGCAATGAAGGCTCTTTCACAGAAGCCCCCGGCTGAAATACGCCTTGCCTACACAGTAATAGTCTTTTCCAACCTGTTAAAGCAAATAAAGCCTGTTCAAAGACAACAGACACCTGTTAAGGACTTGACCTCAAGGCTTGTAGCCTATATAGACGCAAACTACACCGAGGACATAACAAGAGAGGGTCTTGCAAGGGAATTTGCCGTAAGCAAATATCACATTTCACGAATTTTCACGGAAAGCTTTAAAAAAAGCCTGCCCCTTTATCTAACCGAGGTCAGGTGCGGTCACGCCGCAAGGCTTATCAGAACCACCGATTTAAAGCTTGCCGCCGTTGCCCGAATGACAGGCTTTAAGTCTATAAGAACCTTTAACAGGGGATTTAAGGAAATTTTCGGAGTTACCCCCTCGGAATACAAAAAGAGCTTTTTGCAGTAAAAAACAAAAAGGTCGGCTGCCGCAAAACAAGAATTTTTACGGCTTACCGACCTTTTAATATATTATAAAGGATTTATGAAAAATGTCAAAACAAACTTATTAC
>JAJPZT010000028.1 GCA_021204175.1 Clostridiales bacterium
ATCCTGAGTCTAAGAGGGTGATTTTGTTCAAAAAGGTTATTGATCGCTTACTTATAATTAATTCAGTCAGCTACAGAGATGGCTCTCTTTACAAGACTACTACAACCAACTTAAAACGCTATTATGAAATAATTAATCAAATGTATGGAGAAATATATCATGTTGAATCAAACGGAGGTTATGGTTACTGCATAGAAAAGTAAGGCATATCGTTATTATGGATACTCCTCATATAATCACAGCATAGGAGGCTTACATTGCAGCAAAAAGCCATATTAAAAATAAGATAATTATAATTTATGTCTTTCAGTTTAATGCGGCAACACGAGGTGAAGCTTTAAGAAACAAGCTTTCTTTTGCAGTAGAAACCTGTTTTCATGTTTTTGTAACGAAGTTCGGCATAAGCAAGGCTTCCGGCAAGAACAGCATATATAAAAAGTCTGTTTGCTTATAAATTCCAAAGGCAATAAAAAATCGCCTTCGTGATTGTTTTTACTGTTTGACAGCGGAAAATGGCTTTTCGACATATACAATAATACAGAATGAAACTAACAACGTATATTTAGGAGAAACTGAGAGAGGGGCAAAAAACCCTTCTTGATTTTCTGTTCAAGTATTTTTATAAAAGACTCATTAGTTATCTTCTGTTTGCAAATGTCATGATACCGTACAAGAAACTTAGACCTAAGCCGCTTATATAAGAGGTTTATGACTATAAGCAGTATTTCGCAGATATACTTAGGCTTTTAAACATCTCTGTAATTTTCAAGTATTTATAAGACATCCTGTCGCAATTGATTTATATGATGTTGAAACAAAGTAAACTATTATTACAAGAAAAACTTGAAAAAAGGAATTATTAATATGGCAAAGCGATTGCAGTCAGAAGTTTTGCTGTGATAATGCAGTCTACTAATTTATACTGAGTTCGGCTTTCAGGCGGCGGAGAAATTCCTTTGATGCTTTTGAAAAGACCTGATATTTTTTCCACACAATGCAAAGAGCGGCTTCCATTTTGGGAGTTAGGGGTCGGAAGCAAAGGTCGCTTTCTCCTGTTATGTTAAGAATTTTGTCAAGACAAATTAAATAGCCTATGTTGTTTCTTACAAAATGGGAAACGTTATAGATTAAATCCCCTGTTACCACCACATCGGGCTTTACTTCATCTGCTTTAAGCCACGATAACATTTTGCTGTTTGAAGCGGCTTGATGGGAAAGGATTAAGGGTTTTCCCCACAAATCCTCGGCACAAATTTCCGGTTTTTCGGTTAATGGATCGTCCTTTCTCATTAAAACGCCCCATGTGTCGCTTATGGAAAGCTTTAAATAATCATATTTTTCAATGTCAACATCGCCTATAAGAAGTCCGAAATCGATAAGCCCTCTGTCAAGCCTTTCCATTACTCTTTCCGCATCGCCGCTGTAAATGCGATAATGAATTAAAGGGTGTTCTTTTTGAAGTGCCTTTGCGGCTTTGGCGAAAAATGAAACGGCATCCGATTCGCCGCAGCCTATGTATATTTCGCCGGTTATGTTTTTGTCTGAGTCGGCAAGTTCGGCTTTTGTCTTTTCAAACAAATCCAATATTTCCTCTGCACGCTTTCGCAGAAGCATACCGTCCTCGGTTAAAGTCACTCTTTTGCCGCCTCTTATGAGAAGCTGTTTTCCCACCTCATCCTTAAGGTCTTTCAGCTGTCTCGAAAGGGGCGGCTGTGTCATATGCAGAACCTCCGCTGCTCTGGTTATGCTTTCTTCTCTTGCTACGGTCAAAAAATATTTTAAAACTCTTATGTCCATATATAAGCCCCTTTCCGGTATTTATTAACTTAATTATAGCGGATTTTGCCATACCTTTCAAGTATGAAGTTTCATATAATATGTGTATTTGATATTTTGATTATAAGATATTATAATTAAAGCAAGAAAGAAAGAGAAAGGGATGAATTATATGAACACTGAGGAATTTTTAAGCTGTATGAATACGGGGAAGGTGGTAAAAGGAGGTTCGGAACTGCACAAATATATGACTGAACTTTCCTATGAAGCTATGCAGATAACAACAGAGCTTAACGGAAAATACCACAATCCCGAAGAAATAAGAGAGCTGCTTTCCAAAATAACAGGCAAACCTGTTGATGAAAATCTTGTGTTGTTTCCGCCTTTTTACACAGACTGCGGCAAAAACATAATCATAGGCAAAAATGTTTTCATAGGCAGCTGCTGTTATTTTCAAGACCAAGGCGGAGTTAAAATAGGCGACGGTGTTTTGGTGGGACACAACACAACCTTTGCCACATTAAACCACTGTTTTGACCCGGTCAGCAGAAGCAGCACAATTCCAAAGCCGATAGTTATAGGGGACAGAGTTTGGATAGGGGCAAACGTAACCATTCTGCCGGGAGTAACCATAGGCGACAATGCGATAATTGCCGCAGGAGCAGTTGTAACAAAGGACGTGCCTGCCGACAGCGTTGCCGCCGGAGTTCCGGCAAGGGTTATAAAATCAATATATGACGAAAAGGAGAATGAGGTTAAATGAAAAGATTTTTTGCAGGCTTCTTATCGCTGACTATAGCAGCAGCAAACACTATGGGCTGTATAGCCGAAACGAATACCGATGAAACAACTATTGTCATGGAAATCGGCAGCCCTACGGCAACAGTCAACGGTGTTGAAACAGAAATAGAACCGGGAGAGGATGTTTCCCCTGTTATATCCGAGGGCAGAACTCTTGTTCCTCTCAGATTTTTAGCCGAAAGCTTAGGGTTTGAGGTTGAATGGGATGCTGAAACAAAGCAGATAACAATTACAAAGGAAGCGGACAGTAAAATTTTGGAGGAAGATGAAATTTACGAAGTTGAAACCGAAACTACAGATGAAGATGATGAAAATATGATAAACATTAACATTTCTATTGGTGACAAAGAATTTGAAGCTGTTCTTTATGACAACAAAACGGCAAAAGCCTTTGCGGAAAAGCTGCCTGTTACCTACGATATGTCAGAGCTTAACGGCAATGAAAAGTATTTTTATATGGAAGATTCACTGCCTGCCGACGATATTGACCCTAAAATAATGAATACCGGCGACATTATGCTTTATGATTCAAATTATCTGACTATTTTTTATGATACCTTTGTTCCGTCATATTATAGCTATACCCCTATGGGATATATAGTAAATCCCGATGGACTTTCAGAAGCTGTAGGCAGCGGAGATGTCACCGTTACTATTACAAAATAAATTTACAACTCCCGGCAGCAGCCGGAGAAATATAAAAAGGAGGAAAAACAAATATGTTAGGAAATTTTTCTTACTGTAACCCGACAAAGCTTTATTTCGGTGATGATTCACTTAAGTTTTTGAATGACGAGCTCAGTAAATACGGCTCAAATGTTGTGCTTATTTACGGCGGCGGCTCAATCAAAAAGAACGGCATTTATGATTCCGTAACGGAAATTTTGAAAAGCTGCGGAAAGAACGTTGCCGAAATCGAGGGAGTTATGCCTAACCCCACTGTTGACAAGCTGAGAGAAGGGGTTAAAATCGCCAAAAATCGCAAGGCCGATTTTATTCTTGCGGTAGGCGGCGGTTCTGTCTGTGACTATGCCAAAGCGGTTTCCGTTTCAGTAAACTGCGATGAAGACCCTTGGGACAAATATTTCATACGCTTTGAAGAGCCTGACTGTGAAATTGTTCCCGTAGGCTGTGTGCTTACAATGGTGGGAACAGGCTCGGAAATGAATGCCGGAAGTGTTATAACAAACACCGAGACGAAGCAGAAAATAGGTCACGTATTTGTAAGCGAAGAGGTTATGCCTAAATTTTCAATTCTTAACCCCAAATACACACTGACCCTGCCCCATTATCAAATGGTGTCCGGCATTTACGATATTTTCAACCATATCTGCGAGCAGTATTTCTCCGGCGAGGACGACAACACAAGCGACTACATCAGCGAAGGTCTTATGAAATCCGTTGTTTATTCAAGCCGTATTGCAAATGCCGACCCTCAAGACTATGAAGCAAGAAGCAACATAATGTGGACAGCCACCTGGGCATTAAACACCCTTGTTGCAAAGGGAAAAACCACAGACTGGATGGTTCATATGTTAGGTCAGGCAGTAGGCGGCTGTACAAATGCAACCCACGGTATGACCCTTGCCGCTGTTTCTCTTGCCTACTACCGCCATATTCTCCCCTACGGCTTAGCTAAATTCAAGAGATTTGCCGTAAATGTTTGGAATGTAAAGACTGAGGGCAAAACCGACAGGCAGATTGCGGAAGAAGGTCTTTCCGCTATGGAAGCGTGGATGAAGGAATTGGGGCTTGTTATGAACTTAACCGATTTGGGAGCAACGGAAGATATGCTTGAAAAGCTTGCGGATGTGACGATTTCCTTAAACGGCGGCTACAAGCCTTTGGAACGCAGCGAAATTATTGAAATTTTCAGAGAAAGCTTATAACAAAAGGAGGACAAATAATATGAAAAAATCAATCGTAAAATCAGCAGTTGCTTTAACACTTATACTGTCAATGACAGCCTGCAGCACAGGCACAGCAAACCAAGCCGAAACACAGGATACAGTATCGGTAACAGAACAGAGTGCAGAAACTGCCGAAGCAGAAACAGTGGATTACGGAAACAGCACAGACACATCTATCGTAGCAGAGAATTTGGAGCTTACAGACGAATGGGATAAAACCTTTGAATTAAGCGACGAAGTAAACCACAGAAAGGTAACCTTTGTAAACTATTTCGGAACAACCCTTGCGGCAGACTTATATGAACCCAAGGAATACACAGGCAAGCTGGCGGCTATTGCAGTCTGCGGTCCTTTCGGAGCGGTAAAGGAACAGGCTTCAGGCTTATATGCTCAGGAAATGGCAAAAAGAGGCTATTTAGCCATAGCTTTCGACCCCTCATACACAGGGGAAAGCGGCGGAACTCCCAGGTATTTTAACTCACCCGATATAAATGTTGAGGACTATCAGGCAGCCATTGACTTCCTTTCAACTCAGGACAATGTTGACCCTGAGAAAATCGGCATAATAGGTATTTGCGGATGGGGCGGAATGGCTCTTCAAACTGCCGCTCTTGATACAAGAATTAAGGCAACAGCGGCAATAACAATGTATGATATGAGCCGCAACACAGCTTTAGGCTATTTTGATGCCAATGACGAAGATGCAAGATATGAAAACAGAGTTGCATATAACACTCAAAGAACAGAGGACTATGAAAACGGCTACTATGCTCTTGCCGGAGCCCTGCCCGAAGAAGCTCCCGAAGATGCAGCTCAGTATGTAAAGGATTATGTAGATTATTATAAAACAGAGCGTGGTTATCACCCCCGTTCACTTAACTCAAACAACGGATGGGCAACAACGGCAAGCGGCTCTCTTATGAATATGAGACTTTTTGAATATGCTCCCGAAATCAGAAGCGCCGTACTTTTGGTTCATGGCGAAGAAGCCCACTCATTAATGTACAGTCAGGCAGCCTATGAGCTTCTTCAGGGAGACAACAAAGAGCTTATGATTATCCCCGGAGCATCACACACAGATTTATATGACCAAATGGATATAATTCCTTTTGATGATTTACAGTCATTCTTTGAAGAAAACATGTAATTTGTGCAAATAAAACCATAATCCCGGAACGACACTTGAGCAGGGCATTAATCAGCTCACCGCTTTCTTAAATATGCCGTTCTGGGATGTTTTTAAGAGGAGGCGTTTAAATGGCAAAATTAACTGTTTTTTATTCAAGAGCCGGAGAAAAATATTTTGCCGGAGAATATCGTCATTTAAATGTGGGAAACACCGAAAAGGCGGCAAAAATAGTGGCTGAAACGGCAAATACGGATATATTTAAAATCGAACAGAAAAATTCATATTCTTCTTCATATTCTGTTTGTATAAAACAGGCTCGTGAGGACTTGCGGAACAATGCAAGACCGGAGCTTGTGACACTGCCTAAAAGCATTGATAAATATGAAGAAATATACTTAGGCTATCCCAACTACTGGCGAAATATGCCAATGGCCGTGTACACTTTTTTGGAAAGCTTTGACTGGACAGGCAAAGCGATACACCCCTTCTGTACTCACGAAGGAAGCGGCTTTGCCGACACAGTAAAAGAGCTTAAACGTGTCTGCAAAGGAGCTCGTATAAAAAAAGGGCTTGCAATTTTAGGCAGTGATATTGACAATGCTGAAACAGCAATAAAAAATTGGATCACCGGTTAATCGATGATACCATAAACATAATGAAAAGGGGAGATGAAAATGGCAGAAGCAAATGATATTTACGGAAGTATTTATCAAAATTTGATTGACGCAGGCTGTAATAAGGAAACAACGGAAAAATGTATGGGCTTTATAGGAGAAAAGAAAGTTCCGGAAGCACTTAAAATTTTGGGACAGCACAGAGATTTACTGTTAGGCTCTCTTCATAAAGAACAAAAACGCATTGACTGCCTTGATTTTCTGATTTACAGACTGCGAAACAATTAGGAGGGGACGTATATGAAGAAAATTTTAATAAGCTTATTGTCGCTGTTTATTGCGGCGGCAAATACAACAGGCTGTGCGGCGAAAGCCTCGTCGGTTTCGCTTAACAATTCCAAAACAGCCGAAAGCAGCACTGAAACGGAAGCAGATGTTTCCGCAAAAACAAATGCTCTGGCGGCTTATTTTTCTTGTACGGGAACAACGGAGCAGATTGCGGAATATATAACCGGCGGCACTTCTGCCGATTTATATGAAATAACTGCCGCAGACCCTTATACCGAAGCTGACTTAAATTATAACAATTCAAGCTCCAGAACTACAAGGGAGCAGAACGACAGCTCAGCCCGTCCCGAAATTTCAGGCTCAGCGGTAGATATGTCTCAGTATGACATTGTTTTTATAGGCTATCCTATTTGGCACGGTCAAGCACCGAGAATTATAAGTACATTTTTGGAAAGCTATGATTTCAGCGGAAAGACGATTGTTCCCTTCTGCGCCTCCCACTCAAGCGGCATAGGCAGCAGTGACACAAATTTACACAGTCTTTGCTCCGACAGCACGACTTGGGTAGACGGAAGAAGATTTGCATCAGGCACTTCAAGTGCCGAGGTTATGGAATGGGTAACCGGTTTAAATCTTAACATAAGGGAGGTAAAAACAGTGGGCGAATTTGATTTTGAAAGCAAAACGGTGCTGCTTAACAGCGGTTATGAAATGCCTATTATGGGCTTGGGAACATACAGCCTTTCGGACGAGGAATGTGCCGTTTCTATAGCCGCTCTCCTTGAAGCCGGAGGAAGGCTTATAGATACTGCCTATATGTATCACAATGAAGCGGCAGTAGGAAAGGCAGTAAGGGAATCGGACGTGCCCAGAGAAGAGATATTCGTGATAACAAAGCTTTATCCCAATCAATATGACAATGCTGCAGAAGCCATTGACGAAGCCCTTGAAAGAACGGGGCTTGACTACATTGATATGATGCTTCTTCACCACCCCGGCGACAATGACGTCGAAGCCTATAAGGCTATGGAACAGGCTGTTGCTGACGGAAAAATCCGCTCCATAGGCTTGTCAAACTGGTATGTAGAAGAACTTACGGAATTTCTCCCACAAATAACAATTACCCCGGCACTGGTTCAAAACGAAATACACCCCTACTATCAGGAAAATGACGTTATACCCTTTTTTCAAAGTTTGGGCATAGTTGTTCAGGGGTGGTATCCCTTCGGCGGCAGAGGCTACACAGCGGAGCTTTTGTCGGACGAAACAATTTCGGCAATTGCAGCAGCTCACAGTGTCACTTTCGCACAGGTTATTCTCCGTTGGAACTTACAGAAAGGGGTTGTTGTTATCCCCGGCTCGTCAAATCCCGACCATATAAGGGAAAACCTTGATCTGTTCGGCTTTGAACTGACAGATGAAGAAATGGAACAAATCAACGCCCTTGACAGAAACGAAAAACACGACTGGTATTAAAAAATTTTGCTAAAGGGAGGAGTGTTTGAAAATGCTGTCCGAGAAATATATAAGTCAATATAAAACTGAAATAACACAGGCTTTGGAGTAGCTGAAGCAAGACACTCCTTCCCTTAGTGAACTAAAGTATTTTTTTGAAGAAGTTGAACGGTATTTCCGTTTATCCGAAAACCATAAAGGTAAACCCGATATAATACTTTGGGGAACAAGCTTCCCCGAGGAGATTATTTATGCCTTCGGCGTGTCTCCCTGCTTTATTGCAGGGGGAAGTCTCGCCGTTTCCTCAGTGACGGATAATGAGCTTCCACGGGATACCGACCCTGTAAACCGATCGTCATACGGAATTTTGACAAACAAGCTGACTGAAAAATCAATGGTTATTATTCCCATCACCGACGACAGCAGCAGAAAAATCTCATATATTCTGAAAACAAAGGGAGTTAAGGTTCACACTGTTGATATTCCTCCGGCTGACAGCAGTCTTTCAAAATCGGCTTGGAATTATCAAACGGAACTTTGTGTTGAAGCAATTGCAAAACATCTCAAAAAGCCCTTTTTTACCCACAGCTTCAAAAAAGCCCATTCACTTGTATATGAGGCAAAAACAGCACTTTTTGAGTTTTCGGAACTGAGCCGAAGGAGAACCGACCTGATTTCATACCCTCTCAGAATGTTTATAATATACAGCTATTACTGCACTGCAAATATTACGGAGTGGACAAAAAAACTCAGACAGCTTAACGATAAAATAAAGGAATTTAAGGAGGAAAGCGAAAACAATAAAAACAGCGTGCTTCTTGCGGGTTCTCCTATATATTTCCCCAACTTCAAAATTCCTTATCTTTTAAACCAAGCAGGACTTAAAATATCCGCAAATATTGATTATGCGGCGGTTAAGGCATTAAACCCGGTAAAGCCGGATAAAGACTATTTTGATTTTATGAGTAATTATTATGAAAATGACTGTTCTTCGGCTTATGCAAAAAATGACAGGCTTTGCAGATATGTTCTGAAAGCCGCAGACAAATATAAGCCCGACGGCATTGTTTTTCATATTCTGAAGGGTCAAATTGAATATGACTACGAACTGAGCCGAATAGAAAATATGCTCGGTGAAAGAAATATTCCCCTTTTCAGACTTGAAACGGATTATAACAAGCAGGATATTGAACAGCTGAGAATAAGAGCCGAGGCCTTCGGCGAAGTCCTTCAGCAGAGAAAATTTACGGAGGTGAGCCGATGAAAGCTGATAAAATAAGAAGAATAATTGTTTGGGTGCTTTGCATACTGCTGACTGAAGGTGCATTCTTTGCTAAGGATTTTGTTTTATATGACTTTCATTTGCTTGTTTCCGACTATACATATGAAGAAAGCTCAGCTGAAAAGCCCTTATATGCTGATACCTCTTTTTGGTTTTCCTACGGAGAGGACAGGGCGGTGCAATACGGCTTTGATGATAATATAAGCTATGATGATATAGAATTGTATGCAAAAACGGAAACAGAGGTTTTGCACGTATCAGATGAAGACGAATATCCTTTCAGTCAGGAGTTTATAGGCTGTTTGATTGCGGCTGTTCCGCCGAGAACGCAGACAATCAATGGCGAGGAAAAGACTGTTTATGACTTTGCAAGAGCAGACTTCGGACCGCATACCTTTGAACTGACACCAAGAGCCTTTAATTCCGCCGACATAGCCTTTGAGCTTGCCTTTGAAAAAAGAAACAAAATACAGGTGTTCTATAAAAATGAAGCACTCCAAAACCAAGAGCTGACTGTTACAGGTTCGGACGGCTCGGAACACACTTATACAACGGACTTAAACGGATATATAGAGGATTTCCCCATTAAATACATACGAAACGGCTTTACGGCGGCTTACTCACCTGATGACACAAGCATTTACAGAATGTCATATGCTTTAGAGGATTATCCCTATTTTACAACCCACTTCTATAAGGCTCATTTACCCCTTTTGGTAATGCTTTTAATAACAGCAGTGTGTATCGTGTGCCTTTGTATTATAAGAAATATTTATGAAAAGAAAAAATCACCCCTTTACCTCTCCGGAAAAAGGTCTGCAAAATCGGCAAGCGGTTCATACAATACATCAGGCTCGAAATTTCTGCTTATAAGGTGGCTGTTTCTTATGTTCGGCTTCTTTTGGTGGACTTATGCCGGAAAGCTGCTCTCAAGCGGGCAGCTGCTTAACACTGTTGCCGTTCCTGTTTTCAGCTGCCCCTTTAATCTTGATCAGGTGTTGGAATCAAGCTGTTATTATTTAACCCATTTGCCCTATTTGTTTACAAGAAATATATTTTATGTTATATCCTTCCTTGTGACACTGTTTCTGTTTTTGATTTTCGGCGGACGTATTCTCTGCGGATTTATGTGTCCCCTTGGGTTTATACAGGACTTAACAGATAAGCTTCGTTCTGTGCTTCACATTAAACCAATATATGTAAATGAAAGAATGAACAAGGCTTTGCAGCCCTTAAAATGGGTTTGGGTAATATTGTTTCTCTGCATTTTCTTTGCAGGGGTTGACTTTTGCGACATATGCCCCAACAAGGTATTTTCTTCAGCTTTCGGCGGATTTTGGGTAAATCAGGCTTTATGCGGTTTTCTTACAATAGCAGTTCTTGTATGCAGCTTCTTTATTAAAAGATTTTGGTGTATTATATGCCCTATGGGCTATTTACTGGGATTTTTCCATAAATTCAATCTTTTTAAGCTGAAAAAGGACTGTTCCGCCTGTACTGAATGCGGCGCTTGTTATGAAAGCTGCTCTATGCGGCTCAAAAACATATATACTGAACGTGAAAATGAAAACGTACAGACCATAGACTGCCTTATGTGCGGCGAATGTATCGACAAATGCCCTTAGGATAATGCCCTCAGAATGACCTTCTGCGGAAAGACAATATATAAATCCTCAAGACTTAGCTTTATGTCTAAATATGCACCGAAGAAAAACAAGTGTAAAAATAAGGATAAGGGGCGTGAACGCAATGTATGATATGAATGAAAAGCATAAAGACCTGTTTGTAAGAAAATCATCGAGAACAGCCGCCTCTTATTTAAGACGTATCAGAGAGCTGTCAGACGATATAAAATCTCTTTCGCCCTTTCTTGATGTCCTAAAAAAGGTATATGCGGACTTTGAGCCTGTACATAATGACAATGATATATTAATCGGCACACTGTGTGCTATGATACCGAATGAGCTTATATATGCAGCCGGAGCAAAGCCTGTTCGGCTGTGTTCGGGAAGCTACACCGCTTATTCCATAGGAGACGAGGCTGTTCCCCGTGACGCCTGTCCTCTTACAAAGGCGGTAATGGGCTTTGTTGAAACCGGAACCTCGCCTGTTTATAATAACTGCGCCCTTATGGCTGTTCCCGTTACCTGCGACTGTAAGAAAAAGCTTGCAGGCCTGCTCAGTGAATATATGCCAACGGCTGTTTTGCAGATACCCTCCGACAAGGTTTCCGATGACGGACTAAACCGTTATTTGGAAGAGCTTTACCGCTTTTTGCAGGAATTGGAGAGTGTTACGGGAAAAACTGTCACACGGCAGTCTCTTTGGGAGGGAATAAATAAAGTAGGCAGAGCACAATATGAAATGTCAAGGTTTACGGAATACAGAAAGCACACTCCTGCGCTTCTCTACGGAACTCACACAATGGCTGTTATGAATGCATATTCTTATATGTTGGCAGATGAATGGGCAGACCTTATGGCGGAGCTTAACACAGAGCTTGAAGAGAGAAAGAGAAAAAATATATTTGCGGAAAAAGAGAAAAATCCCAGAATTATGGTGACAGGCTCGCCTATTGCTTTCCCCAATATGAAAATTCCTCTTTTGATTGAGGAAACAGGCGGTATTTTAGCCGCCGATGAAACATGTATGGGAGAGAGGGGCATTTACGACCCCACTGTTATTACAGATAAAAGCTTTGAGGGAATGATGCGTGCATTGGCAAACAGATATATCCGTCCCTGCACCTGTCCCGTTTTTTCCGACAACAGACAAAGGCTTTTCAGAATAAAGCAGATGATAATAACTCATCAAATAGAAGGGGTTATTTATCACGTTTTAAGGGGCTGTCTTGTTTATGATTATGAATACACAATTATAGAGGAAGAGCTTGAAAAGCTTGATATTCCCGTAATACGTGTTGAAAGCGATTATAACGAAGAGGATGTGGAACAGCTTCGTGTCCGCATTGAAGCGTTTATAGAACTTATTAAACTGAAAAATCTGAAAAATTCGAAAAAGGGGTGAAGAATATGGATAATTACTTTTTGGGCTTGGACGGAGGCTCTACATATTTAAAAGCAGTGTTAATGAAAGAACGCCGAGCAATAGACACATATGTCTGTCCTACGGGAATTGACAGCAGTGCAACAGCAGAGAAAATAACAGTAGACTTGTGCCGAAAAAATCAAATCAGTCCCCATAATATAAAATATATTATGGCAACAGGCTACAGCCGAAAGGTTTTGGATATTGCAGATGATGATATATCCGAAATCACAGCCCACGCCTACGGTGTCAGAATTACCGCCCCGAAGGAATACAGACCGGGAATGGTTATAGACATAGGCGGACAAGACAGCAAGGTAATATATCTCGACAGCAATTTCAACGTCAAGAATTTTACTATGAATGATAAATGTGCCGCCGGAACGGGAAAATTTATGGAGGTTATAGCTCAAATTTTGGAAACCACAGTTGATAAAATAGGAGAATTAAGCTTGGAAAGCAAAACCCCCTGCGACATAAACAGCACCTGTGTTGTTTTCGCACAGTCAGAGGTTATTTCCTTGGTAGCCCGAAAATTTGACAGACGTGACATTTTAACCGGTATGCACATTTCTATGGCAAAACGAATTATAAAAATGATGAAGCGGTCTTAAAAAGGCGGCGACATTTTAATGACAGGCGGCGGCGCACTGAATATAGGCATTCACAAAGCATTTGAAGAGGAATTAATGAAAGATGTTTATGTGGCTGAATATCCCCAGTTTAACGGAGCAATCGGAGCGGCGCTTATAGCAAGTGAGAGGTGTTAGATATGGATATGGCAATGCTGACCGCTTCTGTAACAACGGCGGCAACAATAGGACTTGGCTGCGGCACATGCTGCAGTCCTCTCATAAGTATTTTTTTATCAACCTACGTAGTTTCCCATGCTGACGGCGTAAAGAAGGGTATAACCGCCTTTTTGGGCTTCTTTTTGGGAAAGCTTTCAAGTATAACGGTTTTGTGCGTAATTTCCTCGCTAATCAGCACGAAGTTCATATCCGACGAGGGCTATATCGGCAGCTTTAATTTAAGGCTTGCGGCACAAATTTGTATGAGCATAATCGGTCTTGCAATGCTTATAAAATGGCTTTCGAGCAGCAAAAAACAAACCGGCTGCTCCTCCTGTAAAAGCTGTCAAAAAACAGAGGGTGGCGGATTTTTTCCTATGCTTTTTGCTGGAATAGGCTACGGAATTACGCCTTGTGCACCCCTTTTGTTTATGATAGGCTACTGCTTTACACTGCCCGTTCATATGGCTTTAATCTCAAGCATTTCCTTCGGAGCCGCAAGTGCCTTAAGCCCCGTATTGCTTCTTGCGGCAATAACCGGTGCATTGTCAAAACGCTTGTCAAAGGAAATCCCCCAATATCTCAAATGGTTCCGTCTTTCCTCGTATGTGCTTTTGATGATATTGCCCTTTGTTATAAATTATGAATAATTCAGTAATACATATAACACTTAATTCCGAAATGACACTTAAATATACCATTTCGGAATTTTTTGACAAATTACGCATTGTAGGGATTATTTGTACGGAAAAATTTTGAAAAACAGGGAATCGTTTTTCGTCAAAAACGATTTTGTTGACAAATTCATCATTATGGTATATACTATGTATATACAAGGAGGCGATGTATTATGGTAACAAGCATACAAAAATGGGGAAACAGTCAGGGTATAAGAATACCGAAGGCAATGTTAGATTCTCTGAAATGGAGCCCAAACACAGAAATAACACTGACAGCCGAAGAAGACAAAATAATAATAAGAAAGAGCAATTCAAGAAAAACCATAAAGGAATTATTTGAGGGCTATGAGGGAAATTATGAACCAACCCAAATAGACTGGGGCAAACCGGTAGGCAATGAAATATGGTAGTTCAGGGCGAAATTATAAAAATCAGCTTTAACCCCCAATCGGGACATGAGCAGGCCGGTTACAGACCTGCCGTTGTTGTCAGCAACAATGATTTCAATAAATATACCAAAATGGCTTTGGTGTGTCCTATTACAAATACAAACAACAGCTTTCCGCTACATATACCCCTTGATAACAGAACAATTACAACGGGAGTAGTTTTGTGTGAACATATTCGCGCTTTAGATGTTTACAATAGAGGTTATACTTCGGTTGAATTAATTCCCGATGATATATTGGAACAAATTATAAATGTTTTGTACTCCGAAATAGAAATTTTTTAACCCATTATATGATAAAATCAATCTTTTAGAAATTCTATCAATTTACAATTACATATTATAATAGTGCATACATTAAGAATCGGAAAGATATCCGATGCCCGCAAGGGCACTTTTGTGCAAACAAAAGTTCTGAAGGATATACCTAATGATGTTCTATTAGGAACGCAGGAACACAGCAGTCCGGTCAACTTGACCGGGCTATTTTTGTGTCCGAAAAGGTATACTTTAACGAACGTCTCAAAAAGTGCCTAAAAAGCGTTCGTTAAAGTCCCTTTTTCAAACTTTCAGAACTTTTGCCTTTGGAAAAAGCAACCGCAGTTTTTTAACCTCTCATAAATTTTTATAACCCTTTATAT
>JAJPZT010000120.1 GCA_021204175.1 Clostridiales bacterium
TAATAATACATAACATATAATAATATCAAATATTTTTTAAATAAAATTAATGACAAAATTATTTTTATATGATATAATAAAGTAAGGGAACGATAACAAACTATCGGTTTCAATGAAAAAAGTCTGAAAACAGCTTGTTAAAGACTTTATACATATGAAAAATATTATGAACTCATCAAGGAGGGATTTATAATTATGACAGAAAATTTAAAATATAAAGATAATATAGAAGCAAAGTGTTGGGAGGTTTCCCTTGAAGGCGAAATCGATATTTTCAATTCAGATGAAGTAAAGTCAGGTCTTTTGGCGCTTCTCGGCGAAAAGGAACAAAACGTTATAATCGACTGTAAAAACTTAAGCTACATCGACTCAACGGGACTTTCGGCTCTTGTGGCTATGCTTAAAAAGGTAAAAGCATATTCGGGAGACGTTACATTAAAAAATCTTCTTCCCAATGTGTATAAGGTAATAAAGATTACGAACCTCGACAAACTTTTCATTATAGAAGGTGATGGAAATGAATGAAAACAACAGCAGTGATAAAATTGTTCTCTCGCTGCCCTTAAACAGTGCCTACATATCCGCAGCACGTCTGACGGCTTCTTCAATAGCCAACAGACTGGGCTTTTCGACTGCGGAAATTGAGGACGTAAAGGCGGCAGTCTCCGAAGGCTGTACCTTTATAATCAAAGAATTTGCCGAATATAAAGAGAAGCTTTTTAAGATTTCATTCTTTACCGGCTCAGGTTCTCTTCTTATTAATATCGAAATGGATAAGCCCATTGACGGACTTAACGAAGAAAACCTGTGTATTCTTATGATTAAGGCTCTTATGGACGAGGCTAATTTTACAACCAAAAACAATAAGGATTTAACTATAACAATGAAAAAAATCCACAGAGAAACAGACCTTTTTTAGGGGAAAAATTTCCCCAAGCCGCCTTTTTCTCTGCATCCAAAAGCAGGTGATATTATGACAATATTCGAAGTTGCATTTTCAAGCAATATAAAAGAAGTAAAAAAAATTGTCAGATGTGCTCAGAATTACATATCGGAAATGATTCCTTCAATTGATGCGGAAGAGCTTCTTGATTTAAGGCTTATTTTAAGCGAACTTTTGTTTAACGCCGTTATTCACGGAAACAAAAACAATTCCGAAAAAATGGTAAGGCTTAAAATAAAAATTACAGGCAACACAATAAACGCAGTTATAAGCGATCAGGGCAACGGCTTTGACTTTTCGCGCCTTTCCTACACAAATAACGAAGCCTCTTCCGAGGAACACGGCAGAGGCATCAGTCTTGTAAACGCTCTTGTGGATTCTCTGAGCTTTGCGAAGCCGGGAAACATTATTATGTTCTGCAAAAAGGTGGGAAGCTATGTATAAAATCCTCATCGTGGACAGCAGCACATCAATCCTTACGGCTTTTACGGCGTATCTTTCCATAAACGAATACAGCGTGTTTTCTTCACCCACCGCTTCAAACGCATTAGTTAAAATTCCCAGAATAAAGCCCGACCTTATTGCCGTTTCATCTCGTCTTGACGATATGTCGGGCTTTGACTTCTGTAAAATCATTAAAGCAAGCCCCGAATACAGAGATATTCTTATTCTTATGCTCCTTGAGGATGACAGCACCTCTCAGGTCAGAAAGGCGGTTTATGCCGGCTGCAACGATTACATACTCAGAAGCGCTTCGGGCAAGCTTCTTATATCAAAGCTTCAGTCCCTTTTCAGAATAAACGATCTAAACAATTCATTAAAAAGCCGCTATGACGAGCTTGAAAGAACAAATAAATATTTTCAGCTTCAAATTCAAATGGCTATGAAGGTTCAGCGCTCCGTAATTAAGGATATGGAAATAAGCTTTAAGGATATAAGAGCCATAACCAAATATCTGCCCGCTATGGCAATAGGCGGCGACTTTTTCAACGTAAGAATTTTGGATAAAAACCGTCTCGGCATAATTATAGGTGACGTTTCCGGTCACGGAATTTCTTCCTCACTTTTGACGGTTATGTTAAGTCAGGTTTTCGTTTCCGTCTGCCACGATATTGAACAGCCGGGAACACTCTTGAAACGTATGAACGAAGCCTTTTATTCTATTTTCGAAGGCTCAGACAGCGATATGTATGCCTGTGTGTTCTATGCCATAGTTGACACTTCCAAAAAAACTGTTTTATATTCAAACGCAGGGGAAACCTATCCTATTCGAATTGCGGAACAGGGCGGAGAGGTCAGAGAGCTTGTTTCCGACGGCATTCCCGTGGGTATGTTAAAGGACACCACATACAAAAATAAAAGCTTTGAATATAAAAGCGGCGACTATATGTTCTTCTATACCGACGGTTTGGGAGACATTCACTATAAAGAAGACAACAGCCTTTTTGTTGAAAAGCTTAAGGATATGCTTTCCGTCGGCATAAAATCCGGTGTTAAAATGGAGACTGTTTTGGACACAATTCTTACCGAATTTTATGACAGCAGCGACAGTCAAAAATATAAAAATGATGATGTAAGCGCAATTTTGTGTAAACTGTAAGGAGATATATTATGAGAGAATTATGGAAGGCAGGCACTGTTCTTTATCCTTTGCCTGTTGTTATGGTAAGCTGCGGAGATTTTTCCGTCGGCGAAAAAAATATTATAACTGTTGCGTGGACGGGTACTATCTGCTCAGACCCGGCTATGCTTTCTGTTTCAATCAGACCTTCGAGATTTTCTTATGACATAATTAAAAGAACAGGCGAGTTTGTTGTTAATCTGCCCACTGAGGAGCTTGCCTTCGCAGCGGACTGGTGCGGAGTTAAGTCGGGCAGAGACTTTGACAAATTTAAGGAAATGAAGCTTACAGCGGAAAAGGGCAGCTTTACAAACTGCCCCGTAATTGCCGAAAGCCCTGTTTCAATAGAGTGTAAGGTTAAAGATATTATTCCTTTGGGCAGCCATGATATGTTTACGGCAGAGGTTTTAGGCGTCAGCGTAGACCCAAAATATCTTGACGAAAAGGGTAAATTCCACTTTGACGAAGCTAACCCTATTTGCTATTCACACGGTGAATATTATACATTGGGCAAGAATATCGGTAAGTTCGGCTATTCGGTGAAGAAAAAGAAGTAATTATGACGTTGTGACTATTTTCTCGATAATCTCTCCTGTCTCTTCAATAACCTTTCCGCAGCCTCCGTTTTTCGCCATATATGAGTGAACTCTCGGGCAGTCGGCGGCGCCGAATTTTTTGTTTGCTTCGGTCAGAAAGGCAATTCTTAAGGCTTTAGCCTTTCTTTCGTCAAACATAAGACCGAACGCCATAACCGCAGCGGCAAAAACGCTGCAAATGGAGCCTATGCCGAAGCCGTTTGACACACAGCTTAAAATGTCATAGGTTCGGCTGTCAAGGTTCAGCTTATAAAAATCGTCACAGGCTTTTATTATGCACTGTGAACAGTTATACCCCTCTTTATAATATTTAAGAGCAAGCTTTCCCAGCATATTTATCACCCCTTTTCAAGCCTTCTCTTATATATTATAAAAAACTTATACAACTTGTTCTGAAAAATTTTAACTTAAATCTAAAGATGTTTTAATAATAAAATTGTATTATAATGTAAAATTTAAAATATCAATCATCTGACATAATAATGTGTTTTATAAACCAAATATATATTTTTTAAAGGAGGTAGTTTTTATGCCAATGGGAGGACCGGGCGGAGGTCCCGGAGGAATGGGCGGACCGGGCAGAGGCCCTATGGGAGGACCCGGAGGACCGGGAAGAGGACCCATGGGAGGAATGGGCGGAATGGGCAGAGGTCCTATGATGCCGCCGCCACCCAGACCCATGGGCGGAGGAATGTTCGGCAGAGGTATGATGCCCCGTTACGGCAGAGGCTGCGGCTGTCTCGGCTGCGGAATGCCTTTGATTTTGGGCTTAATTGCCGTAGGCGGCGCAGTTGTTTTCGCCTTAAGCTGCTTATTCTGATAATATTTTTACAAAATAAAGGCTTCGTATATTTTCTTGTTTCTGAGAAAACTCCGAAGCTTTTTTATTTAATGATTGATATTGTGTTGTTCTCTATACCTATAACATTTAAGTCTCTTTCAATATATGCACTTATAAGTTCTAAGACCTCGGAGGTTATTTCTTCCCCCTTATTCACGGCGGGAACTCCCGGAGGATAAATATAAACCGCTTCCTTACAAATTCTGCCTACGGAAGCTTTAAGGGGTATTCTTTCGCTGTCTCTTACTTCTGCTTCCTTTGGGCTTAATATAATTTTCGGCTTAATAATGCCGAAGTCCCCTTTTATGCTTTCTTCTGTTAACGGCTCAAAAGTTTTGAACGCCTTAAGAAGTCTGTCAAAGCCTTCCTGTGTGTCCCCTACTGAACTTATAGCGACGCTGTAAAGAACGTTTTCCATTTCAAGCTCAATATTCTGCCTTCTTATGGCCTCGGCAGCTTCCTTTCCCCCGAAAATAACAAGCCTTGAAGGGTCAAGGTCGAAAATATGGTTCTTCCCAATAACGTCACTGTCTAAAATATATCCTCTTGCTTTCTTTCTGAAGTCAGTAAGCATAGCCCAATAATAATCAAAAAACCTTTGTCCCTTTGGGCTGTGCATAAAATCGATACAGCTGTCGGCAGAGCTTAAAAGAAGATATGAAGGGCTTGAGCTTTCGAAAATACTTAAAGACTTAAAGACTTCATTTTTGTCTATTCTGTCCGAACAAATGTGCAGAATCCCTGTCTGTGTCAAGGCAGGCAGAGTTTTATGCAGACTTTGAATAACCACATCCGCCCCCAGCTTCACCGCAGAGGTCGGGAATTTATCATAAAAGCTGAAATGCGCCCCATGGGCTTCGTCCACAACCAAAATACAGCCGAAGCTTTTGCAAACCCCGCTTATTGCCTTAATATCCGACACAACCCCCTCATATATAGGGGAAACCATAACAAACAGCTTTGCACCGCTTTCTTTCAAGGCTTTTTCAACCTCTTTAGGCGAAATTCCTCCGCAAATGCCCTTTTCGTCTGTTTTGGGGCAGATATAATAAGGCTTAAGCCCTTTCAGAAGTACGGCATTATAAACGGATTTATGACAATTTCTTGCCATTAAAATGCTGTCTCCCTCTTTTGTCAGAGCGCAGACCGCCGCTAAAATTCCGCAGGTAGAGCCGTTAACCAAAAATTTTGTGGAAAGAGTTCCGTAGATTTCGGCGGCTTTCTCCATTCGTTCCTTCAAAATCCCCTGTGGGTGGTGAAGATCGTCAGTGGCTTCGATTTCCGTAAAGTCAAAGCGGAAAAGGTCTGTATTCCGCTTATGCCCGGGCATATGAAAGGGGTAGCTGTCGATTTTCTTAAGCCTGTCAATCAGCATCTTCTTCAGCCGCTTTCATCATAATGGCGCACTCAATTCTCTTTCTGTGAAGCTTGCAGCCGTATTCGTAAACACCCTTTATGTCTCCTGTTGAGTGATAGGCGTTGGCAACACAACCGCCGCTGCAGTAAAATCTTGCAAAGCAGTCATCGCATTCTTTGTGGGCGTAAATGTTGCACCCTCTGAAATTGTCACGTCTTTCGGGGTAGGTTATGCCGTTGAAAACATCGCCTAACTTACATTCATCGTCGCCTACAAACTGGTGACAGGGGTAAAGATCCCCTGAGGGGGTAACAGCCATATATTCCACACCTACGCCGCAGCCTGAAACTCTCTTGTATATACAGGGGCCGCCCTTAAGGTCGATCATATAGTGATAGAATGTGAAGTCTTTTCTTTTGAGCATTTCGGAAGCCAAAAACTCGTACTGCTCCAAAAGCTTAGGCAAGTCCTCTTCCGTCAGGGCGTAAGGCTCGTCTGCGGAACACACCACAGGTTCCATTGAAAGCTGTTTAAAGCCCATATCCGCAAGATGAAGAATGTCCTTAACAAAGTCTGTGTTATAGTGGGTATATGTACCTCTTAAATAATAATTTTCCTGCCCTCGGCTGTCGGCGGCTTTTTTAAATTTGGGCAGAATTATGTCATAGGTTCCGCCGCCGTTTACGGTTTTCCTCATTTTGTCGTTTACTTCTTTTCTGCCGTCGATTGAAAGCACAACGTTGTACATTTCCTTATTCAGAAATTCACAGATTTCGTCATTGAGCAAAATGCCGTTTGTGGTCAGTGTAAACCTGAAATTTTTGTTATGCTCCTTTTCTATACTTCTTGAATATTCAACAAGCTGCTTTACAACATCGAAATTCATAAGAGGCTCACCGCCGAAAAAGTCAACCTCTAAGTTAACTCTTGTTCCTGAGTTTTCCACAAGAAAGTCAATGGCTCGCTTTCCTGTTTCAAAGGACATAAGCCGTCTTTCCCCTTGGTTATACTCCCCCTCTTCCGCAAAGCAGTATTGACATCTCATATTGCAGTCCTGGGCAACCAAAAGGCAGAGAGCCTTTATAACCGAAGTTTTATTCTTCAAAAGCGGAGCTGCTTCTCTGTAAATATCCTCTGAAAACAAAACTCCATCTTCCTTTAAAGCTTCAATATCCCCCAAAAGCTCCTTTGTTTCAGCCCTGTCTATATTATATTTATCCTTCACGAAATCAAGAATTTCTTCCTCGGTTTTTTCTTCATACATACCGATAACATCATAAGCAGCCTCGTCAACTACGTGAACAGAGCCGCTGTTTGCGTCAATAACAATGTTATATCCGCCCATTTTATATCTGTGTATCATTTTTTTACCCTCGCATAAACAAAACCGCTGCCAAAAAAGCAGCGGCTGCCTTTAATTACTTTAATTTTTCACACTGCTGATTGGCAATACTACATGAAGTCTTGCTTGCTGACTGGCATGATGTCTGACATTCGCCGCAGCCGCCGTTTACAGCGGAAGCCTTAAGGCTTCTTGTTGATAAAGTCTTAATTCTTGTCATAATAAGCCCTTCTTTCAAAAATTTTTTACATACTTATTCTATCAGCTAAACCGATTTGTGTCAAGTGCTTATGCGTCAATAAAAATAATCTTTACTTATATTCGATAATATTTTTATAAGTATTGAATTTTTTCAGAAATTTGATATAATAAAAATATAATATTATTTTGAACGGAACTTTACAAAGGGGAGGTATGTTTAAATGAAAAACGAATGTCTTATTATAATAGATATGCAGAAGGATTTTGTTGACGGAGCTTTGGGAACAAAGGAAGCGGAGGCTATAGTCCCTGCCGTAATTAAAGCGGCTGAAGGCTTCGGTGGAAAGCTTATTTTCACTGCCGATACTCACAACGAAAGCTATCTTAACACAATGGAGGGCAAGCTTTTGCCTGTTCCTCACTGCATTAAGGGAACAGAGGGTCACATGCTCATTCCGGAGCTTGAAAAAATTAAGAATAAGAAAAATGCAAAGCTTTACGAAAAGCCAACATTCGGTTCGGAAGCACTTTCGGCTGATTTAAAGAGAGAAAACGAAAAAGAGCCTTTTTCGGCAATATATATAGCCGGACTTTGCACCGACATCTGCGTAATAAGCAATGCACTGTTTATTAAAGCGGCACTGCCCGAAACGCCTATATATGTTTTGAAAGACTGCTGTGCCGGAGTTACGCCTGAAAAGCACAACGCCGCCCTTTCCGTTATGGAAAGCTGTCACATTATTTTAAAGGAGAGCAAGGATTTATGACACAATTCGATAAAAGAAATATAAGCATGGTTATGGATTTATATGAAATGACTATGGCTAACGGATATTTTAATGAAAATTCTTTTGAGGAAAAGGTAACCTTCGACGTTTTTTACAGGAAGAATCCCGACGGCGGCGGCTTTGCTATTTTTGCCGGGCTTCAGCAGATTATAGAATATTTGACCAATCTCAAATTTGAAACTGAGGATATAGACTACCTCAGAAGCCTTAATATTTTTTCGGAAAAGTTTCTTGACTATCTTAAGACCTACCGCTTTAAGGGGGACCTTTATGCCTTTCCCGAAGGCACAGTAATTTACCCCGAGGAGCCTATAATTACGGTAACAGCTCCCCTTCTTGACGCTCAGCTTATAGAAACGGCTATACTTTCGCAGATTAACCACCAGTCGCTGATTGCCACAAAAACACGCCGTATCGTTAAAGCCGCAGCAGGAAGAAGCGTTTCCGACTTCGGTGCAAGGCGTGCCCACAATATGGACGCAGCAGTTTACGGGGCAAGAGCCGCATACATCGGCGGAGCGGACTCCACTGCCACTGTTATGGCAGGTCAACTTTTCGGAATACCCGTCAGCGGAACAATGGCTCACAGCTGGGTTATGTATCACGAAAACGAGCTTGAAGCCTTTAAGAAATACGCTGAAACATACCCCGATTCATCGCTGTTTCTTATTGATACCTATGATGTAATTCATTCGGGAGTTCCCAACGCAGTTAAAGCCGCAAGAGAGGTTTTAATTCCCAAAGGAAAACGCCTTAAGGGGGTTCGTCTGGACTCCGGCGATTTGGCTTATCTCTCAAAGAAGGTCAGAAAGCTTCTTGATGCCGAAGGCTTTGAAGACTGCAAAATTATAGCTTCAAACAGCCTTGATGAATATACAATTTCTTCTATTATAAGACAGGGCGGAATGATTGACTCCTTCGGCGTAGGCGAAAGGCTTATAACTGCCAAAAGCGACCCTGTTTTCGGCTGTGTTTACAAGATTGCCGCTGTTGAAAAGAACGGAAAGAGTATTCCCAAAATTAAGCTTTCAGAAAATCAGGAGAAAATAACCAACCCGGGAAGAAAAAAAGTTTTCAGAATATATAATGAAAACGGACAGGCTGTTGCCGACCTTATTACTAAGGCAGACGAAGAGCTTGACCTTTCAGCACCCTACCGTTATGTTGACCCCAAAGAGCCCTGGCGTATAAGATATTTCGAAAACTGTACAGCTAAAGAGCTTCAGGTGCCCGTTATGAAAGACGGAAAGGTAACAGGTGATCAGCCCGCCCTTACGGAAATTCGTGACTTTGTAAAAAAACAGCTTGAAGATGAAATTTGGCAGGAGGAACAGCGTTTTGAAAATCCTCACAGACACTATTTGGACTTCAGTCCCTCTTATTATGAAATGAAAATGAGCCTTTTAAACGAGTCGAGAAACGCAAGCAGAGATAAGGACTGATTTTTATGCATACCAATAGTATGTTATATAAAAAACTTGTAAAAAATTTCTTAAATCTGTTGACTAATTCTCAAAAATATAATATAGTGTATGTAGAGAAAGTTTGAGCATTTTGTGAAAATTTTTATAGAATAAATAATGTTACGGAGAGATTTGAATGGAACTTAAACCGTTGAAAATAGGAGATATAACTGCAAAGTACCCCATTGTTCAGGGCGGAATGGGCATAGGCATAAGCCTTTCATCCCTTGCCGGAGCAGTGGCTAAGGAAGGCGGCATAGGCGTTATTTCCGCCGCTCAGCCCGGCTTTATGGAAGATGACTTCTATACAAACACAACCCCTGCCAATATGCGTACCCTTTCATACCACATTAAGCGTGCGAAGGAAATTTCAAACGGCGGTATCATAGGCGTCAATCTTATGGTTGTGTCAAAGCAGTATGAGGAATATGTAAAGTGTATTATCGACAGCGGCGCAGACCTTATTATTTCGGGCGCAGGACTTCCCTTAGATTTGCCCAAATATGCCGAGGGCAGTTCAATTAAGCTTTGCCCTATCGTTTCTTCCGCCAAGGCTGCAAATGTAATTCTTACGAGGTGGATGAAAAAATATAAGCGTCTGCCTGATATGATTGTTATTGAGGGCCCTAAAGCCGGAGGTCATCTGGGCTTTAAGGAAAGCGAGGTTCTTTCGGTAACAGACGAGGAAATGGATCTTGAAATCAAGAAAATTTTGGACATAAGAGACAAGTTTTCAAAGCAGTATAACAAGGAAATTCCAGTAATTTTCGGCGGCGGTGTTTTCGACAGAGCCGACATTGACCACTGCCTTTCATTAGGGCTTGACGGGGTTCAAATGGCTACACGCTTTGTGGCAACAAAGGAATGCGACGCAAGCGACGCCTTTAAACAGGCTTATATAAATGCTTCAGAGGGCGACGCTAAAATCGTTAAGTCTCCCGTAGGTATGCCTGGAAGAGCTATTAACAACGTATTTGTAAAGCGTGTTGAAAGCGACCCACCCAAGGTTACACGCTGTTTCAACTGTATGCACCGCTGCGACCCCAAAACAACCCCCTACTGCATTTCGCTGGCGCTGTTCAACGCAGCCAAGGGCGACCTTGAAAACGGACTTATTTTCTGCGGCGCAAACGTAGGCAAGGTCAATAAAATGACTACGGTACATGAAATTTTTGAAGAATTAACCAAGGAGCAGCAGCAATGAAAGAAATTATAGCAACAGACAAAGCCCCTGCCGCAATAGGGTCTTATTCACAGGCGGTTAAAGCCGGAAGCTTCATTTTCGTCTCAGGTCAGATACCTCTCGACCCCAAAACAGGAGCAATTTCGGGAGAAACAATTGAGGAACAGGCTCACCGGGTCTTTAAAAACCTTTCGGCAGTTTTGGAAAGTCAGGGCTTAAGCCTTGAAAACGCCGTTAAAACAACAGTGTTTTTAACGGATATGAATGACTTTTCGGCTGTAAATGAGGTTTATAAGCTTTATTTCAAAGCCGACTGTCCGGCACGTTCAGCCGTTGAGGTAGGCGCACTGCCTAAGGGTGCAAAAATAGAGTGCGAGCTTATAGCGTATATTGATTAATTAAAAAAGACTGCCGATAACGTATTTGTTTGGCAGTCTTTTTGAGTAGAAATATTTACACCTCTCCGCCGCTTGCACTGATTTTAAAAAAAATCAGTGCAAGCGGCACCTCCCCTCAAGGGGAGGCTTTTTCGGCTTTCTCAAGTTTTTCTAACTCCTCGTCCCACAAATTAGGGTCTATGGGAAGTGTCAGGGCTTTTTGATGAATTGAAGAAATATAGGCGGCGTTTGCAAGCATTATTGCATTAATGCCGTCTTTACCGTTTGGGGCAGGCTCTTTGTCTGCTGCTACACTTTCCGCAAAAGCTTCGAAAATGTCTCTTTGGGGCGTTTTGGGAGCTTTGCAGTCTATCTTTTCTTCAGATACAGCTATACATTCTCTTGCGCTGCAGTCGGCAGTTATTATGTATTCGTCACTGTCGGGGTAGGTTTCAACCCAAAGGCTGTTGCCCCTTAAGGTAATTTTCCCCTTTGTGCCTATTACGGAAATTTCGTCTGTTTTAGGCACTTCGCCTGTTGAAAGAATGAAAACCCCCGTTGCTCCGTTTTCATATTTCATAAGTAAGGATACTTCGTCATCAACGGCTATTTTACTGTGCTTTCCGAACTCAACATCAGCGAAAATGCTCTTAGGCATTCCGAAAAGCCACAGCCACAGGTCTATATAGTGCTGAGCCTGATTGACAAGGGCTCCGCCGCCTTCGCCTTTCCAGCTGCTTCGCCAAGCCCCCGAACGGTGATATTTTAAAGTGCGGAAATAGCTTGTGTTTTCAAGTTTTATTCTCTTAATTTTGCCTACTGTTCCCTGCTCCAAAAGCTCCTTCATTTTTTTCATTACGGGAACGGCTCTCCACTGAAAAATTACTCCCAGCTTAAGCCCTGCTTCTTTTGCGGCTTCTTCCATTTTAATGGCTTCGCTTAAAGCCGCCGCCGTGGGTTTTTCACAGAGAACGTGCTTGTTGTGACTGAAGGCTGTTAAAGCCGTTTCCAAATGGTTTCGGTGAGGAGTGGCAATTACGGCAGTGTCAAACAAGCCGTCGTTTTCAAAAAGCTCCTCTGTGCTTCTGAAAATCTTAAATTTGCCCTCTTTGCCGCCGTTTTCAAGTGCCCAGTTATAATTTGCGTCGCTTCTTGCAACAACGGCTGTCAGAGTGTTTCCCTTAACACCTTCATTTAACATACCAACGTATTTTCTGCCGATTGCTCCCAAGCCTATTACCGCAAGCCTTAAATTCTCCATAAAAATTCCTCCTTATTCGCATAATATCAATACATCGTTTTCCAAAATTTGACTTTCACCGTTGGGGATAATAAATTCGTCTCCCCTCTTTATTGCCGCCACAAGAGAATTTTTAGGCAGACTGATTTCGGAAACCGTCTTGTTTTTCCACTTGTGACGCTTATTAATTTTAATTTCCTTTAAGCTTACATCTGTTGTGTCATTATATGCCGGAACGCTGACTATAACATAAAGAGAAAAATCAAAACCGCAGTAAAAAACACCTTCGGCAGCATATGAGGGCTGCACAAAAAGCCCAAAAGGAAGAATATAACAATCTGTGAAAGACCTGTTATTCCGTCAAAATAATTAACAAGGGGCTTTTTGTTTTTAATATCGGAGTTTCCTATAATAATTCCGCAGATATAGACGGAGAGAAAGCCGTTTCCACCCCAATAGCCGGAAAGGGCATAGGAAGCTGCGGAAACAGCGGTCAAAAAAACCATTTCCATTCCCTCGGATTCAAGAGTCAGTCTTTTAAGGGCAAAAACCGCTCCGTAAGCAACGGCAAAGCCGAAAACAGCCCCGAATAAAATCTGCTTTATTATAAGAAGCCAAGCGGTTGTAAGTCCGCCGCCGCTTAAAAGCATTATGCCTACAGCAGTCAACATATAGGCTATGGGGTTGTTGCTGCCGCTTTCGATTTCCAAAAGAGAAGCAGTATTATATTTAAGATTGAGATTTTTTGATTTTAAGACTGAAAAAACCGAAGCGGCGTCGGTTGAGCTGACTACAGCCCCAAGCAAAAAGCTTTCGGCAAAGCTCCATTTAAGACCTATACGGCAAAAAGCACATATGAGCAAAGCCGTAATAACCACACCCAAAGAGGACAGCAGACCCGAACGAATAAAAACGGGTCTTGCCGCCGAAAACTTTACACCGAAGCCACCGTAAAACATAATAAAAATAAGACAAACCGTGCATATGTTTTCGGTAAAAGAAAAGTTGTCAAAGGGAATTTTAAACAAGCCGTCTGAGCCGAAAAGCATACCCACAAGCATAAAAAGCAGAAGACAGGGAACGCCTAATTTGTCGGAAAGCTTATCAGCAATAATGCAGAAAATAATCACTGCCGAAGCAAAAATCAAAACAGATGCCATAAAACCCTTCCTTTACAAATTTCAAAAGTTTTGTTTAATAAAGTTTTCAATTCTGTTTATACCTATAATAATATCCTTCATAGAAGCGGCAAAGGAAAGCCTTATACAGTCCTCACAGCCGAAAACATCTCCGGCCACAACCGCAAGGTTATATTTATCGAAAAGAATTGAAGCCACGTCTCTGCCGGATTTTATTTCAACGTCTCCTACCTTTTCACCGTAAAGCCTTGAAACATTCACTAATATATAAAGACCGCCTACGGGCTTCAGGCTTCTTAAATAAGGCAAATCGGAAATTCTCTGAACCATATAGTCGCGTCTGCGCTTAAGCTCCGTAATGTTGCTTTCTATAATTTCGTCTCCGCCCTTGAGAGCCGCCAAAGCCGCAAACTGGCTTACAACGTTTACGTTTGATGTGGTGTGGCTCTGAATTTTAGCCATAGCCTTAGCGATTTTCTTATCCGCAAGGGCATAGCCTACTCTCCAAGAGGTCATAGAGTAAGTTTTTGAAAAGTTGTTTATAACAACGGTTCTCTTTTTAACCTCTTCGCCCAAGGACGCAACTGAGGTAAACCGGACCTTTCTGGAATAAATCATTTTGTCATAGACCTCGTCTGAAATTATGAAAAGGTCGTTTTTGCAGGCAAAGTCTGCTATAGCTTCAAGCTCGCTTTTTGTGTAGACCGCACCTGTGGGGTTGTTTGGGCTGTTTATTATAATAGCCTTTGTTTTGGGCGTAACCACCTGTTTAAGCTCGTCGGGAGTAATCTTATAGCCCTTCTCTTCCTTTGTATAGACAATCACGGGAACACCCCCGGCAAGAAGCACAAGCTCCATATAGCTTTGCCAGTATGGCGCAGAAATAATTACCTCGTCGCTTTGACCCACAAGAGAAAATATTGTATTCATAAGCGCCTGTTTAGCTCCGTTTGAAATAACTGCGTTTTCAGGCTCATATGTAACGCCGTAGTCAGCGAAAAACTTGTCGCAAAGAGCTTCTCTAAGCTCCAAAATACCCTCGACCGCCGTATATTTGGGCAGAGTTCCGTTTATGGCTTTTACAGCCGCTTCTTTTATATGTAAAGGCGTTGGAAAATCAACCTCGCCTGTTCCGAGATTTATAACATCAAAGCCGCTTATGTTCAAATTCTGCGCCTTTGCCGTAACCTTCAGAGAAGCCGAGGTTTTAACCTGAGTAGCTCTTTCCGATAAAATCATAAAGCAATCCCTCCTGTGAGCCGAAAAAAAATTGAAGAAAGCTTCTTTTGTCTAAAATGACAGAAGCTGTTTTCTTCATTTTATAACAAACAGCCGTTCATTTCAAGAGAAAGTTTCAAATTTCTTATTGTAAAAAAATTGTAAATATAATTAC
>JAJPZT010000038.1 GCA_021204175.1 Clostridiales bacterium
TTTATTTTAACTTATAATTATTCATATTTATGTATTTTTATTCAATCATTAAATCCCTTGCTGACTGCAGAAAAATCTGCTATAATATATATTATAATGAAAGTATAAAACATAATCAAAGGAGATGACATAAGTGGAATTATTTATTACCGCTGTGGCTGTTTTAACCCTCATAATAAGTCTGTGCGCCTTATTTATTTGCTTAAATGCAGTGAAGAATATGAGCAGCGGCTTTAACAGCAAGCAGGACAATCTTACCGAAATGTTTTCCCTTCAGCAGGAAAGCCTTCAAAAAGCAGTTTTGTCGGGTCAGGACGAAATTCAAAAAACAATTTCTTCAGGGCAGAATGACATTCAGAAAACCGTTTCATTAGGTCACGAAAACATTCAAAAAACAATTTCACTGGGACAGGAAAGCATTCAAAAGGCAATCACATTAGGCAATGACAGCACCCAAAAAACTCTTACCTTAGGTCAGGAAAACACTCAAAAAGCCCTTGCCTTAGGTCGGGAGAACACTCAAAAGGCTCTTACCTTGGGTCAGGAGAACACCCAAAAAACAATTTCCTCAGGTCTTATAGGCATTCAAAACACAATTTCCTCAACTATGACAAATCAGGAACAGCGTTTCAAAAGCTTCACAGAGCAAAACGAACAGCGCTTCAAAAGCTTTACCGAACAACAGGAAAAGCGTTTTCAAACCTTTGCGGCTCAAAATGACTCCAGCTTAAACCAAATCAGAAAAACAGTCGGCGACTCTCTTGCGGATTTAAGGCAGGAAAACAGCCGAAAGCTTGATGATATGAGAAAAATCGTAGACGAAAAGCTTCAGGACAGCGTCTCAAGGTCATTCAAAATGGTCAATGAGCGTCTGGAACAGGTTTATAAGGGCTTAGGCGAAATGCAGAGCCTTGCTGCCGGTGTGGGCGACCTTAAAAAGGTGCTTACAAACGTAAAAACAAGGGGTATTTTGGGAGAAATTCAGTTAGGCGCAATCTTGGAGGAAATTATGTCGCCCGAGCAGTATGACACCAACGTCAGAATTAAAAAGGACAGTCGGGAAACAGTGGAATACGCCGTTAAAATTCCTTCTGCTGCCGACGACAGCTTTATTTATCTGCCTATCGACTCTAAATTCCCCGGTGACACATACGCAAAGCTTCTTGACGCTTACGATACGGGAATAAAAGAAAATGTGGATTTGGCGGCTAAGGAGCTTTTGAACCGCATAAAGTCCGAAGCCAAAGACATTCACGATAAATACATAGCGCCTCCTGTTACAACAGAGTTCGCCGTTCTCTTTCTCCCCTTTGAGGGGCTTTACTGCGAAGCCGTAAACAGAGGGCTTGTGGAAGAGCTTCAGCGCCGCTACAGAGTGAACATTGCCGGGCCTTCCACAATGGCAGCATTTTTAAACAGTCTTCAAATGGGCTTTAAGACAGTAGCTATTCAAAAGAGAAGCACTGAGGTCTGGGAGGTTTTGGGTGCAGTCAAAACGGAATTTGACAAATTCGATAATGTTCTTGTCAGTGCTCGAAACAGAATAAGACAGGCTGACGACGACCTTGAAAAGCTTGTGGGCACCCGTTCAAATGTAATAAGACGAAAACTCAGAAACGTAACGGAGCTCAGCTCGGAGGAAACGAAAAAGCTTTTGGAAAACTGAGCCGAACACTAAAAAAGACGGAATCAAATCCGCCTTTGTATTATCCCCATTGTTTATGCTTGCGGAAATATTTCTTGCCGCCGCTTGACAATTTAACCTTCATATGATATTATTAAAATACAAAAGGGAATAACTTTAGTTATATCCTGCTAATATTATAACGTTAATAAATAATCGTCAAATCTTTAGCGGGGTTGTGCAAATTTGTTTCGTCATTTAATTATTTCGGAAGAAACAAATTTGCACCCGACGATTATTTTAATAAGTAAATTAAGTAAATTGACAAAGCTAAAATATTTTGTACTAATAAAAGCAGCAAAATAAGCTTTAAGTAATTCTTCATAATTACTATCAGTCCTCCCCTTTCGTATAGTTCCGAGAAATTGTAAGCCTAAATCATAGGCAGCACCCCCATTCATATACTAATCAGAAGTTTTGACTTCGTCAAAACCCGCCTACCTTGAATTTTTCTCTGAAAAAATCAAGGCGGCGTTCGGACATCTTTCCGATTCCTAAAGAGCAGGATAGTAACCGTCTCATTATTCCCTTTTGCTTATGTTAAATTATATCATACAAATTTAAAAGCCGCAATACAAAATTCGCACAATATCACAAAAAAGTTCCCCCTTTTGCAGAGGGAACTTTTAATATTAAAATTTTTACTTTATACAGTTACAAAAAGATTATTTAAGGATTTCGTCAACAATTGCAAGAATACCGTCGGAAGCCTTCTGAGCCTTTGCAGAAGCCTCGTCCATAGTTGCGCCGTTAGCACCGAAATAAACCTTAATCTTAGGCTCTGTTCCGGAAGGACGAACGCAGAACCATGTTCCGTCTTCAAGAATGTAGTAAAGAACGTTTGACTTGGGAAGTCCCGTAGGTGTAACCTCGCCTGTTGCAATATTCTTAATTGTATCTGCGCTGTAGTCTCTTGCTTCGCAAACCTTAACTCCGCCAACCTCTGTGGGAGCATTTGCACGAAGGTCAGCCATAACCTTCTTAATCTGAGCTGCGCCTTCAACGCCGCCTAAGTTGATTGACGTAACGGTTTCTTTATAATAGCCGTATTTAGCATAAAGAGCCTGAAGAGCGTCATAAAGTGTCTTGCCCTGCTTCTTGTAGTATGAAGCGATTTCGGCAATCATAAGGTTAGCGTCAACAGCGTCCTTGTCTCTTGCGTAAGAGCCTGTTAAGCAGCCGTAGCTTTCTTCAAAGCCGAACTGATAGGAGTAGCTTCCGTCAGCCTCGAACTCTTTAATCTTTTCGCCGATATACTTAAAGCCTGTAAGAACGTCGAAATAAGCAACGCCGTATTCCTTACAGATAGCCTTTGTAAGGTCTGAAGAAACGATTGTAGAAACAACTGCTGCATTCTTGGGAAGAATACCCTTTGCTGCCTTTTGTGAAAGTATGTATTCACAAATAAGAGTACCCATCATATTGCCAGTGAAAACAACATATTCGCCGTCGGAGTTTTTAACAACTGCGCCAACTCTGTCTGCGTCGGGGTCGGTTGCGCACATATAATCTGCGCCTTCCTTTTCGGAAAGAGCCATTGCAAGCTTAAATGCGTTTACGTCCTCGGGGTTGGGGAGAGCAACAGTGGGGAAGTTTCCGTCGGGAAGCTCCTGCTCCGGAACTACCAAAACATTTTCAAGACCTGCTTTTTTAAGAATGCGTCTTACGGGGAGATTGCCTGAGCCATGAAGAGGAGTATAAACAACCTTTAAGCTCTTGCCCATTTCCTTAACAACCTCGGGATTTACAAGCTGTGAAAGAACAGCCTCGTCATAAGCGTCGTCAACTTCCTTGCCAATCATAACAAGAAGGCCCTTTTCAAGAGCTTCTTCCTTAGACATCTTCTTGATTGAAGCGAAGTCTGAAATCTTATTAACCTCAGCCATAATAGCTTCGTCTCTGGGGTAAGGAACCTGTGCGCCGTCCTCCCAGTATACCTTATAGCCGTTATACTGAGGGGGATTGTGGCTTGCCGTAACAACAACGCCGCCTGTGCAGCCCAAATGACGAACTGTAAATGAAAGCACGGGAACGGGTCTTAATGACTCGAAGAGATAAGCCTTGATTCCGTTGCCTGCCAAAACAAGAGCGGTAGCTTCTGCAAATTCGGGGCTCATATTACGGCTGTCATAAGCTATGGCAACGCCCTGTGCAGCCTGCTCCGGGCCCTGGCTTAAAATGTAGTTTGCGAAGCCCTGGGTAGCCTTGCTTACGATGTAAATATTCATACGGTTAGTACCTGCGCCGATAACGCCTCTTAAGCCGGCTGTACCGAACTCCAGCTCACGATAAAATCTGTCCTCGATTTCCTTCGGGTCGTTTTCAATAGCCTTAAGCTCAGCCTTTGTTGCCTCATCAAAACAGGGGTTTACGAGCCAATCATTATAAACGTCCATGTATGACATAGTTTCATTCCTCCTAATAAGTAAATTTTTACACTTTATATATATTATATAATTTTTTCACTAAGAAAACAAGTCAAATTTTACAATTTTTAAAATATTTTATAAACTTTTTTATTAAAGTTTACTTTCGTGTTTATGTTATGATTTATGACACAAAGCAACGTGCTGACGCAAAGGGAACGCATAAGCATTTTTACATTTTTAATTATACCGGTCAGCAAAAAATATAAATTTTAGATTGACTTATAAAAGTGCAAAAAGTATAATAAAGGAAAGTAGATTTTCGGGAGGTTTTATAGGTGAAAGAACATATATCAAGAGAAGCGGCTTTTGAGCTTCTTAAAAAATACAATAAAGACCCTTTTCATATTCAGCACGCATTAACAGTTGAGGGGGTTATGAAGTGGTACGCAAATGAGCTTGGCTATGGCGAGGATGCCGAATACTGGGGAATTGCCGGTCTGCTTCACGACATAGACTTTGAGCTTTACCCTGAAGAACACTGTCTTAAAGCTCCGGAGCTTCTTCGTGAAGGGGGAGTTGGTGAGGACTTAATTCACACAGT
This sequence comes from Clostridiales bacterium, assembly GCA_021204175.1. Classification (GTDB taxonomy): domain Bacteria; phylum Bacillota; class Clostridia; order Lachnospirales; family CAG-274; genus JAJQCI01. The sequence goes on from JAJPZT010000038.1 coordinate 4,655, forward strand.
CTGCTCACACGGCTGGGGAATAACCGTTGATATAAAGCCGGAACACCAAATGGAAAAGGTGCTTTATGCTGCGGACGAACTGACGGGGCTTATTTGGGCTTCCGCTTTAATGCGTCCTTCAAAAAGCGTTAAGGATATGGAGGTTAAATCACTTAAAAAGAAGTTTAAATCGGCAAGCTTTGCCGCAGGCTGTTCAAGAGAGGTTATTAAAAAAGGCGCAGAGCTTTTGGGGTGGGAGCTTTCTGACTTAATGGAAAAAACAATTTCCGCTATGCGCTCCTGTGAGGACTATGTTCAGGAGGAAACGGAAAAATATAAAGCCTCGATTTCCTGACAGCACATATTAAAATACGAATATAAGGAGGAATTTTTTATGATCAACGCACCGGTTGTTAAGCCTGCCCTTGTGTCGGTAAGCCGTGACTGCTTCCCTATGGAGCTGTCGGTAGGCAGAAGAAAAAAAGTTAAGGAAGCTTATGAAAAATACGGAGAAATTTACGAATGCTCCGTTTGTGTTCAGGACGAGCTTGATATGAAAAAGGCTCTTGCGGAGATTAATGCCGCAGGCTGCAATGCTCTTGTGGTTTATTTGGGCAATTTCGGTCCCGAAACAGCGGAAACCCTTCTCTGCAAATATTTTGACGGCCCTGTTATGTACGTTGCCGCAGCTGAGGAAACAGGGGACAACCTTGTTCAGGGCAGAGGCGACGCTTACTGCGGAATGTTAAATGCATCCTACAATTTAGCCCTCAGAAACTTAAATGCTTATATTCCCGAATATCCCGTAGGCACAGCCGAGGAATGCGCCGAAATGATAGCGGAGTTTATACCTGTTGCAAGGGCTGTTATAGGGCTTAAAACCCTTAAAATTATAAGCTTCGGCCCCCGTCCTCAAAACTTTCTTGCCTGCAACGCTCCCATAAAGCAGCTTTATAATTTGGGAGTAGAGATAGAAGAAAATTCGGAGCTCGATCTTTTCGAAAGCTTTAACAATCATGCAAACGACCCCAGAATACCCGAGGTCTGCGCAGATATGGAAAAGGAGCTTGGCACAGGAAACAAAATCCCCGAAATACTGCCTAAGCTTGCACAGTATGAGATTACACTTTTAGACTGGATCGAGGCTCACAGAGAGTCCAGAAGCTATGTTGCCGTTGCCGGAAAATGCTGGCCCGCTTTTCAGACACAGTTCGGCTTTGTGCCCTGTTATGTAAATTCGAGACTTACCGCCAGGGGTATTCCCGTTTCATGTGAGGTTGATATTTACGGAGCATTAAGCGAATACATAGGCACCCTTATAAGCGGCGACATAGTTACGCTTCTTGACATAAACAACTCCGTTCCCAAGGATATGTATGAAAACGACATTAAGGGGAAGTTTAACTATAAGCATACAGACCTGTTTATGGGTTTCCACTGCGGAAACACAGCTTCGGGCAAGCTCAGATCCTGTGAAATGAAGAACCAAATGATTATGGCGAGAACTCTTCCCGTTGAGGTTACAAACGGAACTCTTGAGGGAGATATTATCCCCGGGGACGTAACATTCTTCCGTTTACAGTCCACCTCCGACGGAAAGCTTCGCGCTTATATAGCCAACGGCGAGGTTCTTCCTGTAGCTACCCGTTCATTCGGCGGAATAGGTGTTTTCGCCATTAACGAAATGGGCAGATTTTACCGCCACGTTTTAATTGAAAAGAACTTCCCCCACCACGGCGCAGTTGCTTTCGGTCATCACGGCAAAGCCCTCTTTAACCTGTTTAAATATTTAGGCGTAACGGATATCGGCACAAACAAGCCTGCCGGAGTGCTTTATAAAACAGAAAATCCCTTTGAATGATAATTTTGAGCTTGATATGATCTTTGATTATATCAAGCTCAATTTGGTTTAAAACCAATTTAATGCCATTTAGTCAGATTTAGGCGTAAATATTTAATCAGAGGTTTAACCTAAATTTATATAAAAAATTCTTAAAATTCAATATAATGTATTGACAAATCGAATATCTTAATTTAAAAGCAGCATAAGTAAAAATATAGCACACCGCAATACGATGTGCTATACGTAATCTTTCGTTATTCGCTTTGTCTGCTTGACAGGGGTAAATTCAAAATAAATTTAATTCAAACCATTTTTATTTTTCAAAACCAAAAAAAATTAAAATTACAGCCTTATTAATAATAAGTGACTGTTGAATATTTCTTCTGATAGCTTAATTTTGCTGTTATGGAGCTTGTGAGTGTTTCATTTTCAGCTATAGCAGTGTCTGATGTGAAGGAAACAACTTCCAATATTGGTTTAGTATATACTTTTTTCATATTCTTATTTCCTCCTTTAATTACTCTTCTGCTGCCGAATCACCCGGCACAAACTTCATTTCATATTTATCCTTAATTGTGTCAACGTCAATTCCGCTTCCTGTTATTTCAAAGGCTACAACGTAGGGGTCTGTTATGCCTAAGTCGCTGAGACCGAACTGAGCGCCTTCAACTTCAAGACCGATATAAACCTCGTCTCCCACCTCAGACTTGTTATCGGAATCGTTTTTGCTTACAAGATAATAGCCTGTGTTGTCAGTCTGCTGGCTTGACGTAACGGGAACAACATAATAAACTGTTCCGTCAAGACCTGTAATTGTCATAGAGTCGGCATCAAAAACGGGCTTTTCTTCAAAGCTTACCGAAGGAACAACAATTGTTCTGGCGGTTTCCCCTGCCTGGCTGAGAGTTGTATAATATGTTACTCTCTGAGTATACTTTGTGGAAGAATCCCAGGTTGTATTAACCTCGCCTGTTGTTTCGCCGTTTTTTATTGTTCCTGTTGCAGTACAGGTGTCAAGGTCGAATGTCAAATTGAATTCAATTGCCTGATCCTTAACAACTGTTCCGAAGGCTGTTTCGCCTGTTGAAGAAGAAAGATCCTCCGCAAGGTCAATATACATTGAGCTGTTCTTGTTTACGCCTAAATTTAAGCCGTTTCCGAAGGTTATAATACGCCAGTTTGTGCTGACTGCGTTTGTGGGAATTACGGAGCCGTAAATTCTGATTTTATTTGTCTTGTTTGCATAGGGCACTATCATACGTGTAGATGAACTTGAGCTGTTGTCTGTTAAAACAGCGCCTTCCTCAGTCAGCTCAACATAGCAGTAGTCGTCATAAGCTGTGCCTGCGTTTGCGGCATAAGCCGTTCCCTCGGAATATTCGTCGCTTGACTGTGTTACAAGCTTAACTGTGTCGCTTGAGCTGTCTTTAAAGTCAAAGGTTGTTGTAAAGTCTGAAGATGTGGGCATTACATTTGTATAAACAACCTCGGGCTCTGTTTCTTCAGCCTCTGAAAGAGCAGCCAAATAAACATTTATGCCGTTTCTGGCAGAATAAAGATAATAGGTTGTGCCTGCTTTAACGGAAAATTCGGTAACAGCAGGAGCTTTTGTGCTTGTGGGAACAGTAACAGAGCCGTCACTGTTTTGTACGTTTGTTCCGTCGCTTAAAACCAAATATCTGCTTGTAGAATCACCGTTTGAAATAGCATAAGCATAAAATGTACCACTTTTTGAAGGTGTAAATGAAATGTTGCGAGCACTTGTGCTTCCGGTTCCGCCAAGCTTAATGCAGCTTGATATTTCATATGTTTTTCCGTCGGCTGCAGCTATTTCATAGCTTGTACTGCTGACTATCTCAACCGTTTTGCTGGTAGTTGCATTAATTGTAAAATCGCCCTCTGTATGGCTTGAAGAATACTCTCCGACTGTACAGTTATCCGAGTTCAAAACAGATGTAAATGTTACTGCTGTTTCATCGTCTGCATAAACTGCCGATGTAAATACCATTGAAGAGCAGCTTAAAACAGCTGTCAAAACAAGGGCTGTCAGTTTCTTTATTTTTCCTTTCACACTTTTTGCCTCCTTTAATAAAAGTGTTGAAATAAACAAGGGAGCCTTTTTTAAGCCTTAAGACTCCCCTGTCTGTTTTTTGCTTTAAAACATTAATAATAGGTTACTGTTGAATATTTCTGCTGATAGCTTAATTTTGCTGTTATAGCGCTTGTCAGTGTTTCGTTTTCTGCTATAGCGGTGTCGGATGTGAAGGAAACTGCCTCCAATGTTGGTTTGGTATATTCTTTTTTCATTTTTTCATTTCCTCCCTTAATTACTCTTCTGTCCCGGATGAATCTGCAGGTATAAATTCCAAACCGAACTTACTACTGAGAGAGTCTACATCGATTTTAACACCGGTTGCAGCGGCTATTTCAAAGGCTACAACGTAGGGATCTGTTATGCCTAAGTCGCTGAGGCTGAATTCAACGCCGTCAACGTCAAGACCGATATAAACCTCGTCTCCCACCTCAGACATAATGCTTGTGTTCTGTGTGCCTGCAAGATAATAGCCTGTGTTTTCAGTCTGCTGTTCTTCAGTAACGGGAACAACGTAATAAACTGTTCCGTCAATGCCTGTAATTGTCATTGAGTCTGCGTCAAATACGGGCTTTTCTTCAAAGCTTACCGAAGGAACAACAATTGTTCTGGCGGTTTCGCCTGCCTGGCTGAGAGTTGTATAATATGTTACTCTCTGAGTATACTTTGTGGAAGAATCCCAGCTTGCGTTAACCTCTCCTGTTGTGCTGCCGTTTGTTATTGTGCCTGTTGCTGTGCAGCTGTCAAGGTCGAATGTTAAATCGAATTCAATTGCCTGACCGACAGCAACTGTTCCGAAATCTGTTGTTCCGGTAGATGCTGAAAGGTCCTCGGCAAGGTCGATATACATTGACTTATTCTTGTTTACACCGAGGTTCAAGCCGTTTCCGAAGGTTATAAGACGCCAGTTTGTGCTGACTGCGTTTGTGGGAATTACAGAGCCGTAAATTCTTATCTTGTTTGTCTTGTTTACATAAGGCACTATCATACGTGTAGATGAAGATGTGCTGTTGTCTGTCAAAACTGCGCCGTCCGCTGTCAGCTCAACATAACAGTCGTCGTTATAAGCCGAGCCTGCGTTTGCCGCATAGGGCAGACCCTCAACATATTCACTGCTTGACTTAAATACAAGCTTATATGTGTCATATTCACTGTTTGCAAAGTTATATGTTGTCACATAGTCTGTTGTTGTGTCAGCAGGAACAGTTGTAAAGTAAACATCCTTGTCTCTGTAAGTAAATTCAATGTCGGATAATGTGTATTCTGTTCCGTTAAGAGCCTCTACCGAAACAGATGTGGTTCCCGTATAATTTCCGTCGGGAATTGTTACGGTAAATTCAGCATCTGTGTCAAAGGGTGCTCCTGCGCTCTGCTTAACCTCAACGATGAATGAATATTTGCCCTCTGAAATTACGGCTTCATATTCTGTTTCGCCTAATGTAAGAACAACTGAGCTTCCGTTATATACATTATTGCTGCCCATTGACCCTGTAAGAGTATATGCAACAATATTCTCTGTAAATACAATTTCACCTAAGGTATATGTATTTGATGTGCTGTCGAAATCCTCTACGGAAACTGTGGCTGTTTTTGCGCTGTATCCGTCGGGAGCTGTTATTGTAAGCTCGTCGCCTACATTAAAGGGAGCTGCTTCCTGTGACAAAAGGTCTAATGTAAATGTTGCTCCGTCAGCGGCAATTGTAAAGTCATAGCCGCCGATTGTAAGAGTTCCGCCGGGATTGCTGTATTCGTTTTCACTGCCGAAGCTTCCCGCTGCATGATAGTCCTGAGTTTCTTCCTTAAGAGAAATGCTTTCAAGAGTACAGCTGTAGCCCTCTGTGGCGGAGCCGGTAATTTCCGTAATTTCAACGGTTCCCGTTCCCACATATCCTGCCGGAACTGTTACCGTAAATACCCTGCCTACACTGAAGTTACCCTTTGCCTCGGTTACTTCAAAGCTGTAGGCTGTGCCTGAATTTGAAGCTGTATAGTTTGTGTATCCGTCTGTTAAGGTTATGTCGCCTGTGTATGTATTATCCGAGCCCAATGCCCCCGTAAATGTGTACGTGGCGTTTATAAGCTCTATTGCAACGGCTTCGTCAAATGTGTATGCATATGAGCCGGTTACTGCCGAAGCATTAGTGGATGCAGCTGTAACGTTATAATTGCCTGAGCTTGGGTTTTGAACGTTAAAGACTTGATCGTGGAAGCTTGTTCCTTCGTCAGCTGCATATATAAATGAATATGTTGAACCGGAAGTAACGGCTGTGTAATATTTGCCGCCGTTTTCCATAAGGAAGCTTCCGCTGTAATCGTTATCGCTGCTTAATGTGCCGCTGAATGTATATTCATTGCGTTCGGCAACGCTGTCGTCCAACAGAACCGTAATACTGCTGATTTGGCGTGTTGTGCCGTGAGTAAAGTAATAATATGTTGTGCCTGCTGTTACATCAGCTGAAATCCAAGGATCGCCTTCGGTTGCCCATCCGACAATGCTGTATGTGTCGTCGCTGTTCTTGACGGCTATATAAGCCTGTTTTCCTTCCATAAGCGTTTCGGTAAATTCAACAATCAAATTACCGCTTATAGCGGGAGTAAGCTCAAGAAATCCTCTGTATGATCCGCTTGTAATATTTGTTCCGTTCATTATGTCGGTAACCCTGGTGAAGTTGCTGAATGCCAGACAATCAGCCTCTTCACTGCTTGTGCTTGCATAAACCTCAGAGCTTGTTTCGCCTACACCGACAACTGCCGTTAAATATTTTGTATTTGTGGGCAGGTATGAACCGGCTGTATATGATGCATCAGCAGTTTCGGGAGTATAGACATAACCCGCAAAATAAAGAGCTACACTGTCCAAGGTATAATTATAGCCATTTAATGACAAAACCTCTGCATAGGCTGATGTGATATATTCTACGGTAGCGGGCACCTCGAATTTTTCTCCTACGGTAAAGGGAGCGTCAGCGCTGTATTTTGCCTGAACCTCAAATGAGAATGTGCTTCCCGAAATAAGGGCTGTGTAGCTTTCGCCGCCGTATGTCAGCTCAAATGAATCTCCCTCATAGTCGCCTCTTAAAGCACCTGTAACAGTATATGTTACTGTATTCTCGGTGAAATAAAGATCGCTTAAGGTATATGTGTTTGTATCATCGTCAAATGATAAAACAGTAACGCTGTCAGCGGATGCCGTATAGCCCTCAACGGGAGATACCGCAAGAACAGCTCCCACCTCAAGAGGCTTGCTTGTTAAATCCTCAAAAAGATAAGAATATGAAGCTCCGTCGTCGGAAACTGTAAAGGTATAGCCGCCGATTGTAAGAGTATCGCCGGGTGTGTTATAATCATTGCCGCTGCCGAAGGCTCCCGTTACTGTGTAGTCCTCGGGAATAACGGAGAATGAAACACTTTCGAGAGTACCTGTGATACCGTCCAAAATAGAGCCTGAAAGACCTGTTATTTTAACGGATGTTGTTCCCTCATAGCCCGAAGGAGCCGTAACCGTAAAGGAGTCGCCCTCTGCAAACATATCGGCTCTGGCTACCGTTGCTTCAAAGCTGTAGGTATAAACCTCTGAATTCTCGGTAATAGCAGGTGTATAGTCAGTGCCGTTTACGTTTATTGTGAAGGAGTCATAGCTGACGTCTCCTTCCAGTGTGCCGCTGAATGTATAATCAGCTTCCGATTTAATGAAAAAGACATCGCCTAATACAACATCATAGCCCTCAATGTTAGAGCCTTCAATAGATGTAACCCCAACACCAGATGTTCCCTCAAAGCCGGCGGGAGCAGTTACTTCCAAGGTGTCGCCTAAGGCTATTACAACATCTCTGTCAATTTCGGCGTTTAAAGTATAAGTTCCGCTGTCCGAAATTTTAGCTTCATATGAAGTGCCGTTTATAATTATATCAAAGGTGCCTGTATATTCATTGTCAGGGTCTACCGGACCGCTGAATGAATATGAAAGCTCCTCTTTATAATATGAAAGATCGCTGAGCTCATATTCATATGTATATCCGTTCAGCGTGGGACCGCTTTCTACAGTGACAGTGTCTGTACTTGCAATATAGCCTTCCGGCGTTGTCACCGTAAGGGTGTCGCCTTCGGCGAAGGGAACGCCCTTGTTTTCTGGCATTTCATAATAATATGCAGAATCCTTTACTGTAAAGGTGTAGGCTTTGCTGTTGCTGTCTGTCAGTGTTAAGCTGCCTTCTGTATATTCATTGTCATCGCCCATTGCGCCTTCAAGGTAATAGTCCTCAATACCGTTTTCAATTCTCACAACGGGGTCTGAAATGGTAAGATTTCTGCTTCCGCTTATAGAGGTTACGGCGTAAATATTGCTTATTGTGGTATTAAGTATATCAGCCTTATAATAGTATGTTTTATTGTTATTATATACGTCTGTTACTTCAAGCTGAACCGTTTCATTTGACAGGTCAAACGTAAAAACATAGTCATAAGTTCCGTAGCTCTCCATATAAAGGTCTGCACTCGTATCTAACGTTGTAGATGAATATTCTCCCTCGGAAGCAGCATAATAATATACTGTTTTTCCGTTTGAATCATTTACTCTGAGACATAAATATCTGCTGCCATCAGAAGTAAATGCAGCAACCAAAGAATCGCTTTTGATTTGCACAAATGACCAACTGCTGCCATTGACAGAAGGGGTTGCCGAACCGCTTATTGTTACCAGGCTGCCGTCTGCAACCTCCGGTGTAATTGTTTTAACAAGGGGCAGTGTAAGACTTGTGGTATTAGTACTTGTTTCATCATGCAAATACCAGTAGCCGTTTCTGTCCTCTACATAATTTTTTTCTGTTGAGCCCTCAATGGTAATGTTAGTCTCGTCAAAACCCACGAAAGCGGCGTAAGCGCTGACAGAGTTAAACACAGTCAGGCTGCTGGAAGCCATAGTCAAAGCAAGAACAGAGCTTAACACCTTTTTCAACTTTTTCTTCACTTATTTTTTCCTCCTTTCGTCAGTGTAATTGTTTCTCTTTTAACAATTGCACAGGCACTGCATTTTTCATAAAGCTTATTCAGCCTGCCGGGGAAAATTTCGTACAGGCTTTTTTAATTCCGCCTTTTCTGCTTAGCTGCTTAAAACAAACCTTTTTACGCCGTCAAACAGCCGGTTTTTCAAACAAATATAAAGCATACCCGGGGCGGCAAATGAAAATGCAGTGAATAATTCTTTGTTATTAAAATTTAAATAAACAGCTGCCGGTGGTTTTGGGGGGGGGGGGGGGGGGGGGGGGGGGGGTGGGGAGGGGGGGGGGGGGGGGGGGGGGGGGGGGGGGGGGGGGGGGGGGGGGGGGG
>JAJPZT010000043.1 GCA_021204175.1 Clostridiales bacterium
CAAGTAAAAATTTAATTTACTCAGTCTCTCACCGGTACTATCTCAAGCCAGTAGCCGTCGGGGTCAATAATGAAATAAATTCCCATTTTGGGGTTTTCGAAGCAGACGCAGCCCATTTCCTTATGCTTTTTATAAGCCTCTTCATATTCCGCCACCCTGAAAGCAAGGTGAAATTCACATTCGCCCAAATTATATTTTTGAGGATGATCCTTAAGCCAGGTCAGCTCCATTTCAAATTCAGATGTATCATTGCCTATAAAAACAATGATGTATGAGCCGTCATCGGCAACCTTTCTTCTTTTTTCTTTAAGCCCTAAAGCCTCGTCGTAAAACTTAAGGGATTTTTCCAAATCGGACACGTTATAATTTTCGTGTACGGGTTTAAACTTCATAAAATTTTCCTCCTATATAGTGAACTCTTGTCCTTCCCTTTCTATTACTATAACATTTTCAGCCGAAAGTCCCCTGTCGGCTTTATACCTTTTTATTATATCATAGTTTCCCCAAAAGTGCATAGGGAAAATTCGCTTAAATTCGGCGATTTTAAGATATGCGTCAAGTCCCGAAAAGCTTGTTTCCTCAAGCCTTGGGTCAAGGGGCATAAACCCCACGTCAAAGCTTAAGCCCTTTAAAGGCTCGGTATATTTTTCGAAAAGAGCCTTCATATTGTTGTTATACTGCTTTGTTTCTCCCCGCCAAATCCAAAGGTTTAAGTCTCCGGCGTGAAAAATTCTTTTGCCCTCGGCTGAAATTATAAAGGCAACTCCCTCGTCGGTGGACTTCAGCGTCTGAACCTTTATCCCCTCAATATCGCAGACCACATTGGGCTTTAAGGAAATTATATCCTCTGCCTTTTCTTTCAGCCTTATGTCTGAGGACAAAACAAAGGCAACGTTTCCCCTGTCTCTAAGCTTAAAAATATCATTATTATAATGGTCGGGGTGTCTGTGGGAGACAAAAACAAAAAGCTTTTTATCTGTTTCGGGGATTTCCCCTTTCATATAGTCAAACAAAAATGCCGTTTTTTCAAGCTCAACAAAAAATCCGCTGTGTGATATATAAACAGCTTTCATAGGCTCACTTCCTTAATATTTTAAAAGGCGTACAAGCAATGTCCTGTACGCCTAATTTAATTATACATTAATGTTTCAGCCTGCCGGCTTACGCTTCTTTTGGGTTCTTTTAACTGGCTTTCTTACGGCAAGGGGCTTTCTGTTAGGGTTATGAATAAAAACAGGCTCGCCCTTTCCTTCAACAACGTCCTTTGTAATTATGCATTTTTCCAAAGTATCGTCATCGGGCAGTGTAAACATAATGTCCGTCATAAAGCCTTCAATAATTGCTCTTAAGCCTCTTGCCCCTGTTTCCTGTTCAATTGCCTTATGGGCAACTGCCGCAAGAGCTTCTCTTTCGAACTCAAGAATAACATTGTCAAGCTCGAAAAGATATTTATACTGCTTCGTAATGGCATTTTTAGGCTGTGTAAGAATGTCTATAAGAGCGTTTTCGTCTAAGCTGTCAAGAGAAACCACAACGGGCAGTCTGCCTATAAGCTCGGGAATAAGCCCGAACTTGTGCAGATCCTTGGGCATTACATTCTTAAGAATGTTTTCTTCTCTCAGCTCCTTGCCCGACTTATTTTCTGAGCCGAAGCCTATAACCTTATTTGAAATACGTCTTTCGATTATTTTTTCAAGCCCTGCAAATGCACCGCCGCAGATAAACAAAATATTTGTTGTGTCAATCTGAATAAAGTCCTGATGAGGGTGCTTCCTGCCGCCCTGAGGGGGCACGCTTGCCACAGTACCCTCCAAAATTTTAAGAAGAGCCTGCTGAACGCCTTCGCCGCTGACATCACGTGTTATAGACGGATTGTCGGACTTTCTTGCGATTTTGTCGATTTCGTCAATATAGATAATACCCTTTTGGGCTCTTTCAATGTCATAATCAGCTGCCTGAATAATCTTTAAAAGAATGTTTTCAACGTCCTCGCCTACATAGCCTGCTTCTGTCAAAGAGGTGGCGTCTGCTATGGCAAAGGGCACGTTAAGCAGCTTGGCAAGAGTCTGGGCAAGGAAGGTTTTTCCTACGCCTGTAGGGCCTATGAAGAGAATGTTGCTCTTTTGAAGCTCTACATCAACGTCCTCCTGACCTATTCTTTTATAATGGTTGTAAACGGCTACGGAGAGAGCCTTTTTGGCTTCGTCCTGTCCTATAACGTATTCGTCTAAAATACGCTTCATTTCGGCGGGCTTTGATATGCCCTCAAACTGAGGTTCATTATATGCCGCGTCAATATCGTAGTCATCTTCGATCAGATCATAACAAAGCTCTATGCACTCGTTGCAGATAAAAGCGTTCATACCTGCCAGCATTTTGCTGACGTGGTCTTCGGTTTTTCCGCAAAAAGAACATCTGATCCTTCCGTCTGTTTTTGATGCCATAAAACTGCTCCTTTTTTAGTTTGATTTTTCAATCACATCATCAATAAGCCCGTACTTCTTGGCTTCGGCGGCGGTCATATAGTTGTCTCTTTCAGTGTCCGCAACAACCTGTTCGTAATCGTTGCCTGTGTTTTGGGCAAGAATTTCGTTCATTCTCTTTTTGATTTTGAGAATGTTTTCGGCTTGAATTTGAATATCCGTTGCCTGACCCTTTGCTCCGCCTAAGGGCTGATGTATCATAATTTCGGAATTGGGAAGAGCAAATCTCTTGCCCTTTGCTCCGCCGGCTAAGAGGAAAGCCCCCATACTTGCTGCAAGACCTATGCAAATTGTGGAAACGTCGGGCTTAATATACTGCATTGTGTCATAAATAGCCATACCTGCGGTAACTGAGCCCCCGGGGCTGTTTATATAAAGGCTTATGTCCTTGTCGGGGTCTTCGGCTGCCAAATATAAAAGCTGAGCCACAACAAGATTTGCGCTTACGTCTGTTACCTCTTCGCCTAAAATTACTATTCTGTCTTTGAGAAGTCTCGAATAAATGTCGTAGGATCTTTCCCCTGCGTTTGTCTGGTCAGCAACCATAGGTACTAAGCTCATAAAATATCCCTCTTTTCAAAAAACTATTATTTGCTCTTTATTCTTCTACTGCTTCTGTTTCCGCTGCAGCAGCTGCTTCTTCTGCTACAGCTTCATTTACTACAAGGTCAAGAGCCTTCTGAACCTTAATATCGTCCTTTAAAGATTCTCTTTCGTCAGCCGCCATAATTTCTTCAAGCTTTGCCTTTTCAATTCCGCTTTCTCCGGCAATTCTGTTAATTTCGGCTTCAACCTCGTTTTCGTCTGCTTCAAAGCCCTCAGCTGCAGCGATTGCTTCAAGAGCAAGTCTGCTCTTTACCTGAACCTCTGCTCTGGGACGGAAGCTTTCTTTAACTGCGTCCTCTGTCTGATTAATCATCTGAAGATAATTTTCAACAGGCATTCCTCTGTATCTTAAGCTGTTTGCAAAGTTTTCAAACATCTTGTCTGTTTCGTTTTCATACATACATTCGGGAATATCCCCTTCTACTATGCCTGCAAGCTGTTCAATAAGATTTTCTTTCTTTCTGTTTTCTGCGTCAAGCTTTCTGCTCATTACAAGCTTTGCCCTAACGTCTGTTAAATATTCTTCAACGTTTTCAAATTCTGTTGTGTCTGAAACAAATTCGTCGTCAAGGTCGGGAAGCTCTCTTACCTTAACCTTGTTTACCTTAACCTCGAATTTAGCGTCCTTACCTGCCAATTCGGAAGCACCGTAATTTTCGGGGAATTTAACGTTTACAACAACGTCCTGACCTGCGGCTGAGCCTACAAGCTGATCCTCAAATGTGTCTATAAAGGAGTGGCTGCCAAGCTCAAGGTCAAAGCCCTTGTCCTCTCCGCCTTCGAAAGGAACGTCGTCAACATAGCCCTTAAAGTCAATATTAACAATATTCCCAAGCTCGGCGTTTTTATCCGTCTCAACAATTCTTGACTGCTTGTTTCTTTCGCTGTCAACAACTGCGTTTACGTCCTCGTCGGTTACCGTTACGTCCTCGGGGATAAACTTAAGACCCTTATAGCCTTCTACCTTAACCTCGGGCTTAACATAAACCTCAGCAGTAAAAACAACACCGTTTTCGTCAATTGTTTCAACATCTATTTCGGGTCTTGAAACAACCTTTATTTCTGTTTCTTTAACAGCAGCCTCATAAGAAGCGGGAAGCACAAAGTTAATTGCGTCTTCATAAAAAACCTCTTTTCCGTAAACCATTTCGAGCATTTTACGGGGAGCTTTGCCCTTTCTGAAGCCCTGAACAGTAAGGTAGCCCTTGTTCTTCTGATAAGAATGGTTCATACCCTCTTCAAATCTTTGGCTGTCTACGGAAAAAGTCAGCTTAACCTTGTTATTTCCCAAAACTTCAACTGTACTCATTTTTAATTTTCCTCCTAAAAATTTTAGTTTATTATCTTTTATATCTGTTTTGCGAATGACGCAAACCTATTTTGAAAAGCGAAAGTACCCGTTTCTGCAAATGAATTTCGGCAACGCTTTGTCTTAACTACTATTTATATACTATTTTTACGAATTTGTAAAGAAAAAAGTCTGAAAAATCATAAAATTTCTTTAACAATTTCGAAAATTTCACCGTCGGTGGTTCTCTCGATAAAATTTACGGCGTTTTCAATGACGCTGTCGGCGAAGCCGCTGTCGTTTGCAGCGCAGCACATACCTATTTCGATAACCTTGTGGTTATCGTTTTCGCCTACCTCCGCAACGGATAAATTGAACTTATTTTTGGTTCTTTCCACAATCCGCTTAAGCTCCATTCGCTTTTCTTTAAGAGAATTAACCCATGGAACTCTTATTTTTAATACACAGCTTCCTATAACCAAGCTTCATCAGTCCTTTCCGAATCTGAAAATGGAAAGTGCGCCTATAAATGCTCCCAGCCACGACCCTACAATAATATCACTGGGGTAGTGAACCAGTAGATAAAGCCTTGAAAGCCCTATGAAAAAGGCAAGACAGAAGGCTATAAGCCCCAAAATCGGGTTGGCGCAGAAAATAACCATAGCCGCCACAAAGCTCGCCATAGTGTGACCGGAAGGGAAGCTTCCGTCATGGGGTTCCTTAATTTTGCTTTCAATCCCCTCTATTGCGTCAAAGGGTCTGACCCTGCCGAAAAGAGGCTTTAAAACAACATTGCACACAAAGGTTGAAATAAGCAGAGCCTTAATTAAAATTTTGCTTGTGTCTTTGTATTTATTAGACATAAACATAATACAGGCAATAAGTATCCACACAAGCCCTGCGTTAGCCGTTGCGGAAATGCGGGGCATAACCTTGTCTAAAAAACGACTGTCAAAGTTCTCCTGTAAAAACTGCATTACTAATTTATCCTGCTTAGAAACTCTGTTCAATACACATTACTCCTTATAAGGTTCTATGTCTCCGAAAACAACGGGCAGCTTTTCCTTAAGCTCTTCAAGAAGAGGTGCGGCAATCTCTCTTATTTGGGGATGAGCCGCCTTTTCCGTTCTGAGCTTGAAAAAATGTCTCCATTCTCTCAGGTTCATAGTAACCACAATTTCGGTTTTTAATGAATTGGGAAGAATATCCCTCGCCTGCTCGGGGCTTGCCCCTGCTTCAATAAGCTCAAAATATTTCTTCTCTATAAAAGCCATTGTTTCAGCCCAAAGCTTATAGCCCTCATCGGCTTCATTCCAAAAACAGGGCTTAATGAACGTAAGCTCGTTTCCGAACTTGTCGCCGCTGTAATTGCAGTAACGGGTAGACTCCTGAGAATAGCTTGCCACTCTGTGTCTTACGATTTCGTGGGTAACACCTCTGTCGCAGATAAATCTGACAGTGATTTTTTCGTGTTCCAAAACAGACTCGTGACCTCTTTTTATTATAGAAGCAATAAACCTCTCGGCTGAGCCGTCCTTTATTCCTGCTTCGCTTTTATAACAGGTTCTGCCTGCTTTTTCGACAGCCCCCATTATTTTTTTTGAATTTATTTCATCTTCAATAACATAATACGGCTTTATTACCTTCAAAATTTACATCTCCGTTCTGTATTCAAGAGCCTTTGACAGCGTAACGTCGTCAACATATTCAAGGCTTCCACCTATGGGTACGCCGCTGGCTATTCTCGTCACCTTAACCCCTAAGGGCTTTAATAGCCCGGAAAGATACATTGCCGTAGCCTCTCCCTCAACATTTGGGTTCGTAGCAATTATAACCTCTCTGACACTGCCGTCAAGCCGTTTCAAAAGCTCCTTTATTTTAAGCTTGTCAGGACCTATTCCGTTAATGGGAGAAATTGTTCCGTGGAGGATATGATATTTTCCCTTAAACTCCCCTGTTTTTTCATAAGCCGCCATATCTCTGGGGCTTTCCACCGCCATAATTACGCCGCCGTCCCTGTTTGGATTTTTGCATACATTGCAGATTTCTCCGTCGGTTAAGTTACAGCATACAGGGCAGAGCCTTATTGTTCTTTTGGCTTCCAAAATAGCTTGTGCCAAGGCTTCGGCGTTTTCCTCCGAGCCGTTTATAATATGAAAGGCAAGTCTTTGAGCCGACTTCCCCCCTATTCCCGGCAGTCTGCCAAGCTCTTCGATTAATTTTGTTACGGCTTCTCCGTAATAATTCATAAGGAACGCCCCTTAAAATAACCCGGGAATACCCCCAACACCGGTGATTTTGCTCATATTGCCTGCGGCAGCTTCTTCAACTGTTCTGATAGCTTCATTAACAGCTGTTAAAACCAAATCCTCAAGCATTTCAACATCGTCGGGGTCAACCACGTCTTCAGAAATTTCTATTTTTTTAACTGTTTTGTTTCCGCATATAATTACCTTAACGGCGCCGCCGCCCGAGGTAATTTCAAATTCCTTCTCTTCAAGCTCCTTTTGAGCGTCAGCCATTTGCTTCTGCATTTTCTGAGCCTGCTTCATAAGGTTGTTCATATTCATACCGCCCATGCCGCCGTAGCCGCCGAAACCGCCTTTTGCCATAAAAGTTGCCTCCTATAATGTATTATATTAAAAAATGTAAGCCGATTTAGCTTTCATTCTTCTATTTCTACGTTAAAATTTACTTTTTTAATAAATGCTTCCGCATTGTCATCGCTTATTTCGTCTTTGTCCGTTTCAAAGCCGTCTTTTCTTCCGTAAAGGGTTTTGTGCCTTGTGTCATAATCCTCTTTAAGAATAGGCTCGAATTTAAGCTCACAGCCGAAAACAGCCTTTCCCGCTTCTTCAAAAGCCCAAAGCCTTTTTAAGCAGAAGTCATAAAGGGCAGGGCTGTCGCACACAAGAAAAACCTTGTCGCCGTTTAAATATCCCGCCTTAACCTCTTTAACAAATATTGAAAAGGGAGGATTTTTGAAGTAAGCCCTTATTTTGTTAAACTGCTTAACGGCTTTGTCAATATCCGCCGGAGCTGCCTTTTCTATAACAGGCTGTTCCTCATTAGGTTTTTCCTCTTCCTTCGGCTTTTCCGCCGGAACTGCCGCCAAAGCACCGCTTTCAGCAAGCTTTTCAAGCTGTTCTATTCTGGAAATAAGCGAGCTGTTTGTGTCTGCCGCCGGGTTTGTAACCCTGACTATATAGACCTCCAACATTATCTTTACATTGTCGGAATATTTCATATTGTTAAGAAGCTCCGAAAAGCCCGAAATAAGCTCTATAAGCCTTGCGCTTTCAATGCCTGCCGCCTGAAGCTTAAGCCTTTTTATGTTTTCAGCCGAATAGTCAAGAGCTGCTCCCGTTTCGTCGGTCTGCTTTGCAAGCAAAACATTTCTCAAATGCACAACAAAGTCGCCCACAAAGCGGTTTAAGTCTCTGCCCTCTTCAAAGCATTTCTCAATAACCTTAAGGCTTTTTGCAGTGTCGAAGCCGCAGACGCTGTCGGTAAGCTCAAAAAAAACGGTTTTATCCGCAGAGCCTATAACCTCCAGAACCTTGTCCTTTGTTATTTCCTCTCCGTAATAATATGAAATACATCTGTCAAGTATGCTGAGAGCGTCTCTCATAGCACCGTCGCAGACACCGCTTATAACTCTCAAAGCCTCGTCCGTGATGGAGACACCCTCGTTTTCCATATGCTTTTTAAGTGTTTCGGCTATGGTTTCAGCCCCTATTCGTTTAAAGTCAAAGCGCTGACACCTTGAAACTATGGTGACAGGCACTTTTTGGGGGTCGGTGGTAGCCAAAATAAATACAACATGAGCCGGAGGCTCTTCAAGGGTTTTAAGAAGGGCATTAAACGCCGGAACGGAAAGCATATGAACTTCGTCTATAATATAGACCTTATATTTTCCGGCAGCCGGAGGATAATTAACCTCTTCTCTCAGCTCTCTTATGTTTTCGACACCGTTGTTGCTGGCGGCATCGATTTCGAAAATGTTGAAGCTTCTGCCCGAGTCTGCGCTTAAGCACATTTCACACTTTCCGCAGGGCTCGCCGCCTTCGCTGTTTTCGCAGTTAATGGCTTTGGCGAAAATTTTAGCCGTTGAGGTTTTGCCGGTTCCTCTCGTTCCGCAAAAAAGATAGGCATGGCTCACTCTGTTTGAAACAAGCTGGTTTAAAAGAGTTTTAACTATATGCTCCTGTCCTATGATTTCGCTGAAGGTTTTGGGTCTCAGCTTTCTGTAAAGAGCCGTATATTCCATATTGCATACACCTAAAAAGAAAAGCGGCGCAAAGCCGCTTAAATTTATTTAAAAAAATCCCGCACGCCGCTTCTTCGATAGGCTGCCGAAGGCGTTACTTTTGCAGTTAGCTCGGAACAAGCTGCCTCACAACACACAGGAGGCTTTACTTAGTGCTGCTTCCGTCAAGACCTGACACGGTTCGCAAAGTTCTGTTGTGCAAGACTCATTCGTCAACACCACTTACAAAAGGCAGACCCCCCGTCAGCAAACCTCGGAAAGCGGCATATCCCCCTGCTTTAGCGGATTGCAGGTTACAGGGCACCGCTGGCTCCCCGGTTCGTGCGGGAAACTTTATATCGTTATCCACAGAAACGGCAAAAAACAGTGAACAGCCGTCTCACCATACAATTATATAATCAATTGAAGAATATGTCAACTAAAATTTTTCTTAAAGTTTCTTCAAAAAATTGTTATGCAAAACAAAAGGTCTGCATTTTTGCAGACCCTTTAAAAAAGTCGGGGCGACAAGATTTGAACTTGCGACCTCCTGAACCCCATTCAGGCGCGCTACCAAGCTACGCTACACCCCGACATTATGTTTTGCCGCCTGCTTAATCACTTCTGTTTCGCAACCGACAAATACTATTATACTTAAAAAAAACAATTTGTCAAGAGAAATTTTCAATTTTTTTAAAATTTCTTGCTTTTGACCAAAATATACTTTTTTTGACCTTTTAACACTGTTGTGAAAGAACTTCTTACTGTTTTATATAAACATTTTCTTTGACACTGTAACAGCTGAGTTCGGAAGAGCAGTTCAGAAAATATCGGGTTAAAGCTTCAATTGTTTCTTTATTGCCGCCGTAAAGCATCAGCTGCACGTCGTATGTGGGTCTGACAGCAAAATTGCAGTCATTCCAATATATGCCTGCCGCTGGATGAGAAAGAATATCCGTATAGTCATCTGAAAAATCATTTCTATTCATTAAAAATGTCTCCCCTGACATTGCCGTACTTTCAGTCTAAACCAGCCTTGCAAATTTATGAAAAGCCTGTTCAGCTGCTCTTATAAGTTAAAGCCCTTGGTGCTGAAATATTAATATGTAATTCCTTGATATGCAGCAGCAAAGAATGCATATTATACAGACATAGAACTTATAAAAAATAATATAAAATGCAAAGCACACAGTCCGAAAGCTATATAAAAGGCTTTTTTAGCTATAAGCTTCGTAATATAAAAAATAAGCAGCAACAGCATTATAGCATATGTGGGCTTTATATAAACCATATAATGATACTGTGGTTTTACATAGTAAAATACAGAGCGGAAAAACTGAGTATGTGTAAACGTAAATCCATACTTAAAAATACATAATATTTCAAACAAGACAAAGGCATAAAACAAAAGCTTAATTATTTTTTTTGAACATTTCAGATATATCCTCCCATCATTTAAGAGTATTATCATATTTCATCCCCAAGGCTTCAGCTCATCGGAATAGCTTAACAGGCTTTCCGTAAAATTCACAAAGCGGCTGTCTTTATTTTTGCTGTAAAGCAGCAGCTGCACGCTGTGGGTAGGCTGAACAGCCAAATCCAACTTCGGCACGCAAAAACACACCTTTGTGATATATTCCATATTTCCTCTGAAAAATTTATCTGCTAAGGCTTTGTTTTCGTTACAGCTTATAACGTGCCGGGTCATCAGCTGTATATTTCTTTTATTTGCTTCAGCTATTATTTCCCTGTAAAAAACATTCTTTTTCATTCTTTTGGCATAAATGAAATCTTCAAACCACTCCTGCCAGCCATTCCATTCGCTGCATATTTCAAGCTTCGATACCATATATATTTCTTCATCGAGCTTATCGAGATTTGAAAAAACACAGTCATGCAGCAAGCGAATTTTAGCTAACCTTTCTCTCCTCTGGAATGAGCTTAGGGTTTTTAGTCCGCAGTCAAAATCACTGCCTTCTTTAAAAGAAATGCCCTCCGAATCGGAAGATAAAACATCTTTAAAGCTTTCAAACAAATAATTGTCTGTCATAACAAACTCCCCTTTTCGTAAAATTTATACTCTTTTTTTCAATTTTTCGGTTTACTGTCCTTCGGCATAGTCGCAAAGAAATGAATAATCATAGGCAGAACGGCGATAAATGTCAATAAGTCGGCGATAGGCTGAGATGCCTGAATACCGGTTATGCCGAAAAGCTTTGTACCTATAAGCAGAACGGGAATGAAGAAAAGTCCGCTTTTCATAAGAGACGACACAGTTGCCAAAACAGGCTTTTGACAGCTTTGGAAGGTCATATTGCACATAACCGCAAGAGGCTGAAAGAACAAACCTATACACTGAAGTCTAAAGGCAAGAACACCTATTTCCAAAACCTCCGGGTCTTTTCTGAACCAGCCTATGGCATAGGGGGCAATTATAAATCCCACAACCGCAACTGCTCCCAAAAAAGCCTCGCCCAAAAAGAGTGTAAACTTAAAGGCTTCCTTAACTCTGGAATATATTTTTGCGCCGTAGTTGAAGCCGCAGACAGGCTGAAAGCCCTGACCGATGCCCAAGCCGACAGCAAAAACGAAGAAGGTAAGCCTTGAAACAATGCTCATTGCGGCAACGGACGCATCGCCGTAGAAGGCGGCGCAGTTATTAAGGAGCATTGTGGAAACGCTTTGAAGTCCCTGACGGGCAAGTGAGGGAAAGCCTATTGTCAAAATTCTCCAAACCGTGTCAAATTTGGGCTTAAAGTTTTTAGGCGAAAGCTTACACATTGTTTTTCCGCTTACAAAGAAATAAAGCAGAAGGAAAAAGCTTATTATCTGAGAAAGACAGGTCGAAAGCCCTGCTCCGGCTATGCCTAAGTTAAATTTAAAAATAAGAATTGGGTCGCCTATAATGTTTAACAAAGCACCTGAAACAAGCCCTGCCATAGCCATATTGGCTCTTCCCTCAAAACGGAGAATGTTGTTCATAACAAAGCCGCAGACAGTAAAAGGACCTGAAATAATTATGTAAATAACATAGGTTTTGGCATAGGGCAAAATGGTTTCCGTACTGCCCAGAAGCCTTAAGAATGGTTCTATAAAAATATAGCAGAAAATTCCTATAATTACACTTAAAACAAAGGCAAGAACAAAGGAGGTTGTGGCGTAAATACTTGCGCTTTTGTGATCCTTTGCGCCCAGACAGCCTGCTATGTTGCTGCCTGCGCCCTGACCGAACAAAAAGCCTATAGCCTGTAAGACAGCCATAAAGCCGAAAACAATGCCTACCGCTCCGCTGGTGCTTAAGCCTATTTGGCTTACGAAATAGGTGTCAGCCAAGTTATAAATATTGGTAACAAGCATACTTATGGTAGTAGGTATACCTAAGCTTATAATAAGTCCCGGTATGGGGGCTTCGGTCATTCTTTTATAATGAGCATTTGCGTTTGCGTTTTCATTTTTCATATTTATTCACCTCAAAACAGCAACAGTTCAGCCGAAATCCGCAAAAGATGACAAATATAAAAAATTGCCGAACTGTTTAACTTCTTTTTTTGCAGCTTAAGCCCTCCACAAACTCGGGCTTAAACACATATTCACTTTTAACGTCTGTATCGCCCTCAAGAAGCTTTAAAAGCACCTCCGCCGCTTTTCTGCCCAGATTTTCTTTGGGGTGAGTTACTGTAGTGAGCTTAAACGCCCCCGGCTCGTCCTGAGCCTGAGCGTCATAGCCCGTAATTGATACATCCTCCGGAACTCTTATTCCGAGACTGTTTAACACCTCTATAACCTTATAGGCTATCATATCATTATAACACACAATTGCGTCAATGGAAGGGTCATTTTTCAAAAGTGCTTCAATTGCCCACTCGGTTTTGCCGAATTTGTCTTCAACGTGAAACCAAATTACGTTGTCGGGGTTGTATACAAGTCCCCTGCTCTGCAAGGTTTTTGCATAGCCCTTGTGTCTTGAAACGCCCTGTGTAATATCCGCCTGAAAAATGCCTGCAATATTCTTATGACCTAAGTCAATGAGGTGATTTGTTAAAATTTTTGTGCCTAATTCATCGTCTGTTTTAATAACGGGGCTGTGTTCCATATGGTCATATCTGCTTTGTATGAAAACATAAGGTACGCCAACTTGGTCAAACCTCCGTACAAGTTCCCTGTTTTTCCATGCGATTTCGCTTTTGCTCGGTTCGATTATGAGCCCGTCAACATTTTTGGTTAAGATATCCTCGAGACACTGCTTTTCTCTGTCTCTGCCGTTGGTTGTGCTTTTTAAAATTATGCTGTAGTTCTTTTTATCCAAAACGTCATAAATTCCCTTTAAAATAAGGGGGAAAATATAGTCGTTTATATAGGTTATTACAACACCTATGTTTTTGGAGCTTGTACGTCTCGAAGCCTGCTTTCGGCAGAAAGTGCCCTTTCCGTGAACAGACTCAATAAGCCCTTCGTCGTTTAAAATAGACAGAGCCTTTCTGACAGTCTGACGGCTGACATCATATTTTTCCGAAAGTATGTTTTCCGAAGGTATTTTATCCCCCTCCGCAATTTCACCCAGCAGTATTTTATCCTTAATTTCACTTGCAATAATTTCGTATTTGTTGCTACTCATAAGCTTCACCTCAAAAAGAATTATAAGCTTGTACAGACGTGATTACAAGTTTATAATTCTTAAATTTTATGAAGCCAATCCTTAAAAATTCCTTAAAGACTTAATAAATCGTCTTTACGTCCTCTCTTTTAATTCCGTATTTTTTGCAGAAAGAGACTATGTCCTTGTCGCTTCTGACAATTTCTCCCTTAATGAATTTTCCGTCCTTTCTGAAGCCTATAACCCTCTCACCGTTGCATATGCTGGCTCTTATAACAGGCTCGCCGAAATCTCCTGTTTCGTTTTTATTTTTGAACAAAATAAGGTCACCTCTCTAACTTTCATATCTGTATCACTTAAAAGCCGATTGCTGCGTGCTTTGCACTCTCGCAATCGCCCCCACATTCGCACTCCGGGCTATCGCCCTGCGTTGCTCATGCAGGGAGGTTGTCTGATAGACAGTCATCTTTGCAAGCAAGCTTGTTCCTTTTGACCGTCTACCGACAACGCTTTTACACATATTATATAATAAATGTACCCTTTTTTCAATGCAAATTATTAATTTTGCTGAAGTGTAAATTTAACTTCCACTTTAAATCGCTAAAATTAGAAAGTGGAAGT
>JAJPZT010000002.1:0-5571 GCA_021204175.1 Clostridiales bacterium
AAGCGGTGTGGGTGTCGGACTTTTCAAAGCGCTTGCAAGCGCTGACCGGTAACAGACCCTTATAGGGGCAGAGCAAGCCACCGGCTAAGCCGGTGGTCTTGACTTATTTTAATCTATTTTAATAAGCTCAGCCTCATATTCATAACAGGGCTTTTTATCGTTTTTATACGGCTTTTTTTTCATCTGAAGCCACAGCCTGTCGCCCACACTTTCGCAGACCTCGTTTAAAAGCGTGCTGTCTGCTTTTTTATAGGGCTTGTCATAGGATCCGCTTGTATACTGTGAAAAGGGCGAACGGCTTTCATCGGTAAAAATACTGAATTCTATAATAGGACGCGTTCTGAACCTTTCGTGAACCGCAAAATATATACTGTCAAGGGTTTCATATTCCGCAAAGTTAAAAATTTCCTGATTGACCGGCTTGTCAATATTGTATATCTTAAAAGTGAATGTTTTGGGAATTTCTTCCTTAAAATCGGGATAATCACATTCATCGTCCATATCGCCGAAAAGCTCTGTGCAAAGCACATAAAGAGGAACCTTTGATATATAGCTGCCGTCATGATTTCTTCCCGAAAATTTCATTTTAAAAAAATCGGCTCCGAAGGGTGTAAGAGAGGATCTGTCCGGCAGAGTGAGAAAGACCGCCGCTTTTTGGCTGTAATCAAGGCTTTTTCCGTTTTCTGCAAAAAACTGAAGGGCAAAAGAAAACATTGGGTTATAATATGTTGCCGGTCGAATAATATGCAGATAGTAAGCAAAAACAGTGTAAAACCATTTGGTTAAAACAGCCGCCAAAAAATGTGTTGAAGATAAAATCATATCCTCACGGTTTTTTATGTCTGCCGAGCCTATAAAGTCATCATCCTCAATCATGGCATCGATGTCAATTTCATAGTCCGAAAGTATAAAATTCATAATTTCTTCACTGTCAACAGGGTTTTTAAGATAATACAAAAGAACATCTCTTGAAAAAGTTGCGCTTTCCGGAGGAAACATGCTGTTAAGCTTGCTTACGCATATGTCAAGAGAGGCGTCAAAAACCTCTTCAAAGGAACACGGTGCTTCAAAATAATCCTCTGAAACTGCCGCCTTATAAATTTTAAGATTAACGGAGGGCAAACACCTTATAAGCCCCAAAGCGGCAGCCAGATTATGGATATACTCCACATAATAAGGCGAATAAAAAGAAAGCTTCGATTTGAGAATATGGCTGCTTCTAAGGAGAATTTCACCGTATTCAGTCTCAGCGCAGCTGCCGTCTGTCAAAATAACCATAAGATAAACTCCTAAATCAGAGATTATCGGGTGGGTATCCTTTGTAAACTCCTTTATGTTAGGGCGAAAACGACTGAAGTTTGTGTATGAATTTGGTTTAACATACGGAAAGGCAAAATGCCCCTCGGGCAAAAGCCTTATCGATGTTTCGCAAATAAAGTCATAGGGAGTTATTGGATGGTCAAAGCCTGTGGAGTTCTGGAGCCAGTTTGCATATATAAAGGGGTAAACATCTAAAAGAGCGCTTGTGCTTTCGGCAGGCTCACCGCTGGAAAGGTTTGGGTCAAGGTATCTGTTAAAGAATTCGGTTAAGAGAGCCATAGCTTCTTTATGTGCTTTTTTCATAGTTTATATTCCTTTTTCTAAAATAGTCTGTAGTGATTTTGCAGTTTCAATTTTATCAAATAAGCGCCTTATGTGCAAGTATTTTATTTAAAATACTTTATTACATTTAAACAATCATTCATTTCTCATTTACAGATATTATTGAAAAATATGTATAAATATAATTTATTTGTTTTGTAAAAAAAGAATAAGCGAAGATATGAGATAAATGTATAACAAAAGTAAAAAGCCAAGGCTTAAAATAAAAGCTTTGACTTTTTCCAATAGGTTTTCCGCAAATTCAATATTATTTGATAAGAGCTATAATTTTAACGATTATTACTGCACTTTCAGCTCTTGTTAAGCTATCCTTGGGGTTTAAGTTTCCGTCGCTGCCTGAAATTATTCCCTCGTCAACCAAAAGAGCTGCAGAGCTGACTGCATAGTCGGAAACCAAGCTTTTATCATTAAATTGCGAAAGGTCTCCTGTGTTGTCAACGGTCTTTCCCTTATAAATAAGATAACGGCACAAAATGTACATTACATCCTCACGGGTTATTGCCTTGTCGGGGTCGAAGTTTGCTAAGTCATCGGTAATAAGTCCGTTTTCTTTCGCCCAGTCAACAGCGCTTTGATACCACTTTAACTGTGAGCTGTCAAGAGTTAAGCCCTCAGCCCCGAAAAGCATAACTATAAGCTGAGCCCCTGTTATTGTTTCGTTGGGAGCAAAGCTTGTTTCGGTCTTTCCTGAAATATAGCCTGCGTTATAAGCTTCTAAAACGTAGGAATAATACCAGGAGCTTGAAAGAATGTCACTGAAGGGTGTTTCGTTATTGGGGTCTGACTGCTCCTCTGCCGGCTTTTCACCGTTGGGAGCTTCTCCCTCAGGCTTCTCACCCTCCGGCATTTCTCCGTCCGGGGCTTCTCCTTCCGGTTTTTCACCGTCCGGCATTTCCCCCTCCGGTCTTTCTCCGTCCGGAGCTTCTCCTTCAGGCTTTTCGCCCTCCGGCATTTCTCCGTTGGGAGCTTCTCCTTCAGGCTTCTCGCCCTCCGGCATTTCTCCGCTAATTTCCGGAAGCTCGGGCGGAACTGTTTCATCTGCAAATACGGGAGCAGCTGCACCGATCGCCAAAATCAGGCTTAATGCATATGCTGTAAGTTTTCTTTTCATAAGTATAACCTCCTAAAGTAAAAATTTATCTAAGTTTTGTAAAGTGCTTTGCTTTACAAAAACTATAATATCTGACTTTTATTAGAAAAAAATTAATGGTTCTTAATATTCGAAGGAAAATAATGTTAAATCTGTTTTATTTTCCTTAAAAAACATTTAAATAAAAGTCAAAGTTTTTTTATAGTCTCAAAGAAAACAAAAGGTAAAGCCGAAAGTATAAATGCATCAAAAAGAAGCTTGTTCTCTAAAATACAAAAGCCCAAAAGTTCCGCAAATAAAGGAACTTTAAATGTCGAAACAACTGCAAAAACCCCTGCTAAAAAAGAAAAATTCAAAAACTTATTTTTGAGAAATCCGCCGCTTCTCATATTAAAGCTGTGAAAAAGCTGAGACATACACAATACACAAAAAATCATTGTTCTGCCTGTTTTAATGCTACCGTAAGATAAGCCGAAAACAAATGCCCCTAAGCTGACAGCGGCTATAACCGCCCCCTCAAAGATAATTTTTATAATAAATGAAGGTGTGAATATGCCTGCTTCGCCGATTTCCGAAAGGCTTATAATGTCGTCTCTTTCAGGCTCAAAGCCCATAGCTATTGCCGGAAGACAGTCCGTAATGAGATTTACCATTAAAAGCTGAACCCCCAAAAGCGGAGTTTCAAGCCCCAAAATCAGCGCCGAAAGAACGCAAAGGAGCTCCCCGGCGTTACAAGAAAGCAGGAAATGAATAGCTTTTTTAAGGTTTACAAAAATTTCTCTGCCTATTTTAACTGAGGCTGAAATTGATTCGGGGTTTTTGAATATAATATGGGCGTATTTGTACATATTTTCGTTATCCGAAAAGCAGCAGCCCACATCCGAGGCGTTTATAAGTCTTTCATCTTCAGATGTTTCTCCCGCAAAGGCTATTATTTCGTTTCTCTGCCAAAGCTCATAAAATGCTTTCTCAGCAGTTATGTCAAAAACCTTAATGCCGGCTTTTCGAAGGGTATTTCTGTCCTTCTTATTTAACCTTTTCAGATCTGTAAAAACAGCTCTAATCTGACCCATACTTTCAGCAGCCGAAAGCCGTCTTACAGCGGCGCCTTCCCTGTCAAGACGCATAACCCCAACCGACAAAACAACATTTACAATTGCCGGTAAGCTCTCGGGAACTACAGCAACTGCCAAGCTGACAGACAAAAACAATGTTGAACCAAAATCTCCACCTCTTAAAAGTCCGCCTAAAAACACTACGGCACACAAACCCAAAGTGATTATAAAAAGTCCCCTGCCCACTTCTCCCAATTCCTTTTGCAAAGGTGTGGGACGTTCTCCGTCGGCTTTTCCCAAAACCCTGTCGGCATTCAACTCCTGATAAGCACCGAAACAAGCATTTGCAAAAACTATGGCGAAAACTATAAGACTGTCCGCAAAACCGCCGAAGCCCCCTAAGCTTCCGCAAAAACCTCCGAAAACAGCCAAAATCAAAAGCAGAATTACGGTAAAATCCTTAAACTGGCGTATGAAAGCTTCTATAATATTTTTCATATATTTCTCCCGACGCATAAAATCCTTTTTAATAATATGAAAACTTAGGCTTGCTTCATTCGCTGTCTGATGTTAAAATATAGTAAGAAGAAGTTTTTTAAGGAGGATTTGTATGAAAAATAAAATAAACCTGCCGAAATATTGGAAGTTTTTCACTCTCGGCTTTTTTATGCTCAGCTGGATCGTTCTTGTATTTTTTATGGACTACCCCGAATGGGTTTTGCTGATTGAGCTTGGCGTGTATCTGATTGTAAATGCACTTATATTCTATAAATATACCCTGGGAATTATAGGTAATTATTGGTACACAATAAGGCATTTTGAAAAGGCGTATAAATATTTTGACAAGGCAGTTAAAAAAGGCACTCATCACGTTAAAGCCCTTTATCTTTATGCTTTGAGGCTTTTGCAGGACGGCAACGGCAAAGAGGCTTTAAAGTATTTTGAGCTTGCGGAAAAATATAATTGCTCGGTTCTTATGGATAAATATATTATTCTTTCGAAAAGCAGCTGTTACTGGGTAATGGGCGAAATTGACAAGGCTATCGAAACCCTTACCGGACTGCTTAAAAAATATGATTATATAAGTACAGACGCATATACTACACTGGGATATTTGTATTTTCTTAAGGATGATCTTGAAAGCGCAGAGGAATATACTAAAAAAGCTTTGGATGATAACTCCGAACACGCTCCGGCTTGGGATAATTTAGGTCAAATCCGTTACAAGCAGGGAAATTTCAGCGAAGCAAAGGATCATTTTCAAAAAGCCCTGTCAATAAAGGATCTTCCCGACAGCCTTTACTTTTTGGGGCTAATATATGAAAAGGAAGGGAATAAGGAAGAAGCCAAAAGCTGTTACGAAAAAGCCTTAAACTGCAATATTTCCGCATTAAACACTGTAACAAGAGAAGAAATTTCGGATAGAATAAGAGATCTTGTTTAGCCCCTGTTGACAGAACGCTCCAAAGGAGCGTTCTGTCAACAGGACCGGGGGGATAGGGTAAGGAACGGGGGGCGGCTGCGCCGCCCCCCGTTCCTTACCCTATCGCAACCGAAAGGCTGTAACAAACAAAAGAAAGATTTTCGGGTAACCTAAGATATTCCTTGCCACAGGTGGGGAGAGCGCCCCATAGGGGCGGTCTCCCCACCTGAACCCCCGAGCAGGGCGGCGGCACAGAGAAAGGGCGGCTTTGGCGGGCCGGGGGGGGGGGGGCCCCCCCGGGCCCCCCGCCAGGGAGGGGGGGGAATTTATATTTTTATAAG
>JAJPZT010000002.1:5581-13581 GCA_021204175.1 Clostridiales bacterium
TTGATCTTCATTATTCTAATCTTATCCACCCCCACCCTCACCCCTCTGCTGGCGTGCTTCAATCATCCCGGGCTTAAAACGCTGCCTTTCCTCTGTGCCGCCGCCCTGCGCAACCCGCAAGTCTTCGGAAAAAATTAATTATATAATACCTCTGATTTCGGAAAGGTTTTTAACTCCGTTTTCCTCCATAAAGCTTTTAATTCCTTCAACAACCTCAACCGTAGCCCTCGGATTAAAGAAGTTTGCCGTGCCTACGGCAACCATAGTCGCCCCTGCCATTATAAATTCAATGGCATCCTCACCGCAGCTTATACCGCCCATACCGATTATAGGAATTTTCACTGCCTTGGCGCTTTGCCAAACCATTCTGACGGCTACGGGCTTAACGGCGGGGCCGCTCATTCCTCCCACACAGTTGGCAAGAACAGGCTTTCTCCTCTTTATATCTATTTTCATTCCCGTAAGGGTATTAATCATAGAAAGAGCATCCGCTCCGGCTGCTTCAGCCGCCTTGCTTGTTTCGGTAATATCCGTTACATTAGGTGTCATTTTTACGATAAGGGGCTGTTTTGCCCTTTTTTTGACCTCGGACACAACCTTTTCTATCATTTTGCAGTCTGTGCCGAAAGCCATACCGCCCTCTGTAACATTGGGGCAGGAAATATTAAGCTCAAGCATATCAACATCCGCTTCCGCAAGCCTTTCCACACAGCGGACATACTGGTCAATGGTATGACCGCAGACATTAACGATTATTTTAGTGTCAAAGCCCCTTAAAAAGGGAATATCCTCTTTAATGAAATATTCAACACCGGGGTTTTGAAGCCCTACCGAATTAAGCATACCGCCGTAAACCTCGGCAATTCTGGGGGCATCGTTCCCTACCCAAGGCTTAGCGGCAACCCCCTTAACAGTTACTGCTCCAAGCTGATTAAGGTCAACAAAATCCGAAAACTCTCTGCCGCTTGCGAATGTGCCGGAGGCTGTGGTTACGGGGTTTTTAAATTCAACTCCTGCGATTTTAACTCTTGTATCAATCATTCCCAAATCACCTCTTTTGAATTAAATACTGGGCCGTCCTTACAAACCTTTTTATTAAGAAATCCGCTGCCGTCCTTAATTTTAAGCACACAGCCAACGCACGCCCCAATTCCGCAAGCCATTCTTTCTTCCATAGAAACATAGGTTTCAATACCCTTTTTCAAGCCGTATTCTGACAAAAACTTAAGCATTATCTTAGGACCGCAGGCAAAAATAACGTCGCCAAAAGCCCCCTTTTCTTCCATAAGCTGAACCACGTTTCCCTTAAAGCCTTCTGAGCCGTCATCGGTAGCAACGTAAACCTCGGAGGTAAGCTTTTTAAACTCATCTGTTAAAATACTGCCGCTTCTGAAGCCCAAATAAACGGAAACATTTCCTTTGGGAGCAAGCTTCTTTGCTGTTTCCAAAAGAGGAGGAACACCTATTCCGCCGCCGACGAGAATATATTTTTCGGCTTCAATTTCGGGGTAGCCGTTTCCGCAAGGGCCTAAAACCCTTATTTTATCCCCTGCCTTAAGCTTGGAAAAAAGCTCTGTACCCTTTCCCACAACCTGAAACACAAGGCGCAGACTTTCGCCTGAAATTTCGCAAATGCTAATAGGTCTGGGCAAAAGATTAACTCCGTTATCGGGATAAACCTCCACAAACTGACCGCATTTTGCCAAAGAGCAGATTTGGGGAAGGCTTATTCTCAAGTCGAAAATGCCCGATGAAATCTCATTACAGCTAATTACAGTTCCCTGTTCAATAACCTTTCCCATTAAGACATCATCTCCTTTAAAAGCCTGTCATTTTCTTCAATTACCTTATCAACACATTCCTTAGCCGGGCCGCCCTTAACGGTTCTTCTGTTTACACAGCTTTTAAGGTCAATATCGTCATAAATGCTTTCCACAAAAACAGGGCTTACTGCCTTAAATTCCTCTAAGGTCAGTTCCTCAAGGCTCTTTCCCTTTTCTATGCAGTACATAACAAGCTGACCGGAAATTCCGTGGGCATCTCTGAAGGGCACACCGTGGCGAACAAGCCAGTCGGCGCAGTCTGTGGCGTTCATAAAGCCGAGACGTGCGGAAGCAAGCATATTTTCCTTATTAACGGTCATTGTGGCAATCATATTGGTAAAAACAGGCAGACACATTTTAACAGTGTCAACTGCGTCAAATACACCTTCCTTATCCTCCTGCATATCCTTATTATAGGCAAGGGGCAGACCCTTAAGGGTTGTCAAAAGGGCAATAAGCTCTCCGTAAACTCTGCCTGTTTTGCCTCTTATAAGCTCCGCCATATCGGGATTTTTCTTTTGGGGCATAATCGAGCTGCCTGTTGCGTATGCGTCTGAAATTTCTATAAATTTAAACTGCTGTGAGCTCCACAAAACAAGCTCCTCGCAGAAACGGCTTAAATGCATCATAATAAGAGACAGGCAGAACAAAAGCTCACAGGCGAAATCTCTGTCTGAAACGCCGTCTAAGCTGTTTCTGGTGACACTGTCAAAACCCAGCTCACGGGCAACCATATCTCTGTCAAGTCTGTAGGTTGTAGCCGCCAAAGCACATGAACCCAAGGGCATTACGTTCACTCTCTTTAAGCAGTCCGAAAGTCTTTCGTCATCTCTTAAGAACATTTCGAAATAAGCAAGCACATGGTGGGCAAATGTAACAGGCTGGGCATTCTGCAAATGAGTGAAGCCCGGCATAATTGTTTCCGTATTGTCCCTTGCTATATTGTTAAGAGTTGTTAAAAGCTTTAAAAGAAGCCCTTTTATGTCGGCTGCCTGGTCTTTAAGATACATTCTTATATCAAGGGCAACCTGGTCGTTGCGGCTTCTGCCGGTGTGAAGCTTTTTACCTACTGAGCCTATTCTGTCAATGAGAATAGTCTCTACATTCATATGAATATCCTCAGCCTTTTCGTCGAATGTGACCTTTCCGCTTTCAATATCCTTTAAAATATCCTCAAGGGCTGAAATTATAATGAGAGACTCCTTTTCGGGGATAATCCCCTGTCTCCCCAGCATTCTTGCGTGAGCAATACTCCCTGTAATATCCTCTTTATACATTCTGCTGTCGAAGGATATGGAAGAATGAAAGTGATCCGTAAAGCTGTCAGCTTCCGCCTTAAGCCTTCCGTTAGACAGTTTTTTCATATAAGGTTCTCCTTTCAAAGAAAGGGGCGTCTAAAGACACCCCTTATAATAACTATTAAAACAAATAAAACAAAAACATAAATATTAAAATTATAATTAAAATCATCAAAAACAATACCGCTTTTTTATTTTCAGATTATCTTTTTCTAAGATAAATTAAATATGCTAAAACCACTGCAACGGCTGCAACAATCATATATCTTATATTAGCAGTTAACAGAAACATAAGTGCAAAAATAAAAATTATAATTATAATCGCCGAAAGCCATATTGCTTTTTTATTTTCAGGCTTCCAATTGAGAAAGTAGCTGAAAATTGCTAAATCCGCTGCCACACCTGCTGTAATAATCACAAAGCCTATAACACAAGCCCAAACCTGATGATACGGTTCTTCGCCTGACCATTCGCCGAAAACTCCGTTAAACAAAAGTATGCATAAAACAAAGCCGATTAAAAGCAGGCAGACCGGAATAGCTTTTACAGCCCTTTTCTTAGCCTTCACACACAGTAAAAGCTGAACGCCGAAAAACAACAGGTCAATAAGAATAAGTAAAATAAACCACATAACAGGCTTATATCTTATTTAAGATACTGCTTATTAAGACCCATCATAGCTCTGACCTTAAGAGGAAGTCCGAAAAGGTTAATGAAGCCTTCTGCGTCCTTATGAGAATAAAGCTCGCCTGTTGTAAAGCTTGCAAGCTCTGCATTGTAAAGGCTGTTGGGTGACTTAACGCCGGCTGAGATTATATTGCCCTTGTAAAGCTTAAGTCTTGCAGTACCTGTAACAGTTTCCTGTGTTTTATCTACAAATGCCTGTAAAGCTTCCATAAGAGGAGTGAACCATTCGCCTGAGTATAAAAGCTCGGTATATTTTGTTCTTATAATTTCCTTAAAGGCTGTGGTCTGCTTATCAAGGCAGAGATATTCCAAATCTCTGTGTGCGGCATAGAGAATAGATCCGCCGGGTGTTTCATAAACCCCTCTTGACTTCATACCTACACATCTGTTTTCAACCAAGTCGCAGATACCTACGCCGTTTTTACCGCCCATTTCGTTAAGCTTGTCCATAAGCTCAATGGGAGCAACCTCTTTTCCGTCAAGTGTAACGGGAATACCCTTTTCGAAGCCTATTTCAACATATGTAGGCTCGTCGGGAGCTTCTTCGGGGCTGACGCCTAATGTAAGAAGCTTTTTAAAGTCGGGCTCGTTGGCAGGGTCTTCAAGGTCAAGACCTTCGTGGCTTATATGCCAAAGGTTACGGTCTCTTGAATAGCTCTGTTCCTTTGTCATAGGAACGGGAAGTCCCCTCTTTGCAAGATATTCAAGCTCTTCTTCTCTTGAAGTAATGTCCCATGTTCTCCAGGGAGCAATAACCTTGATTTCAGGAGCTAAAGCCTTAATGGCAAGCTCAAATCTGATTTGGTCGTTGCCCTTGCCTGTTGCGCCGTGGCAGATAGCATCTGCGCCCTCTTTAAGGGCAACCTCTACAAGCTTTTTGCCTATAAGAGGTCTGGCGATAGATGTGCCGAGAAGGTATTTATCTTCATATACAGCTCCGCACTTAACCATAGGATAGATATAGTCTGTTATAAATTCTTCTCTTACGTCAAGTATGTAAAGCTTTGATGCGCCCTGAGCAAGAGCCTTTTCTTCAAGACCGTCTGTCTCGCTGCCCTGACCTACGTCTACACAGCAGGCGATAATCTCGGGGTTATCATAATTTTCCTTAAGCCAAGGTATAATAACGGAAGTGTCAAGACCTCCCGAATAAGCTAAAACTATTTTCATATGTAAAGCCTCCCTAAAAAAATGTCATATATGAAAGATTATACAACCATTAATAAATTTAGTCAATTCTTTTTCTTTAAATTAAAAAAGATTTTTATCATTAGTTTCGCTCGGTTTTTCATTAAGGCAAAGCCTTAATGAAATAACCGACCCACAGGGGGAGGGGGCAGCCCCCTCCCCGTAACCCGGTAGTCTTCTTATAATTAAAATTTAAAAGCGTCCTTAAGTATTCCCCACTTTTGATCCTTATCGCTTAAGTTAAGGGCTGTCCCATCGGGCAGAGCATAGCCCTCTGCAGAAGCAGTTCCCTTATATTCTCCCGTAATTCCGCACCAGTCTATGCCGATTTCCGGGTCGTTCCAAGCAATTCCGGCTTCGTCGCCCGGGTGGTAGAAGTCTGTGCATTTATAGCAAAATTCCGCAACATCGCTTAAAACCAAAAAGCCATGGGCAAAGCCCTCGGGAATATAAAACTGCTTCTTGTTTTCCTCGCTTAAGCGAACGCCGAACCACTTGCCGTAGGTTTCGCTTTTCCTTCTGAGGTCAACGGCAACGTCAAAAACCTCGCCTTTAATAACCCTAACAAGCTTTCCCTGAGGGAAATTCTTCTGATAGTGAAGTCCTCTCAAAACGCCCTTTGATGACATACTCTGGTTATTCTGTACAAAAACCATATCAAGACCGGCTTCGTGCATATCGTTTTGATTATATGTTTCCATAAAATAACCTCTGCTGTCGCCGTGAACAGCCGGTTCTATTATGTAAAGACCCTCTATGGGGCATTTTTCAACCTTAATCTGACCCATAATAATGCGTCCTCCTTATTTATCTATAAACTTTCCGTCAATAACATCCTTGAGATACTGACCGTATTGATTGTTTTTAAGCTCCTCGGCAGTGGTAAGAACCTCTTCTTTGCTTATCCAACCGTTGTTATAGGCTATATCCTCAAGACAGGCAATTTTTCTGTGCTGATGAGTTTCTATTGTTCTGACAAAATTTGTTGCGTCAACAAGGCTGTCATGAGTACCTGTGTCAAGCCAAGTAAAGCCCTGACCCAAAAGCTCAACGTTAAGAAGCCCCTTTTCAAGATAAATCCTGTTAAGGTCTGTTATTTCAAGCTCCCCTCTTTTTGAGGGCTTAAGGCTCTTGGCATATTCGACAACACTGCTGTCATAAAAATACAAACCCGTTACACAGTAGTTGCTCTTAGGCTTTTCGGGCTTTTCTTCAATTGAAACTGCTTTGCCCTCGCTGTCAAACTCTACAATACCGAAACGCTCGGGATCGTCTACATAATAGCCGAAAACAGTTGCTCCCAAGCCCTTTTCCGCATTTTCCTTAGCCGCCTTAAGACGCTTTTTAAGCCCGTGACCGAAGAAAATGTTGTCACCCAAAACCATTGCCGCAGTCTCGCCGCCTATAAAATCCGCACCTATTATAAACGCCTGGGCAAGTCCGTCGGGAGAGGGCTGAACAGCGTAGGAAAGATTTAAGCCGAAACGGCTTCCGTCGCCCAAAAGTGCCTCAAATCTGGGGGTATCGTCGGGAGTTGAGATAATCAAAATATCTCTTATTCCGGCGGTCATTAAAACCGACATGGGGTAGTAAATCATAGGCTTGTCGTAAATGGGCAAAAGCTGTTTTGACGTTACCTTTGTCAGGGGATAAAGTCTTGTTCCCGAACCGCCTGCCAAAATAATACCT
Source organism: Clostridiales bacterium (assembly GCA_021204175.1). Lineage (GTDB taxonomy): Bacteria > Bacillota > Clostridia > Lachnospirales > CAG-274 > JAJQCI01. Next base: position 12,267 of record JAJPZT010000002.1, read on the forward strand.
TTCATAGTTTAGTTTCCTTTCTTTTGCATATTAAAATTATAATTAATATAACCTCTTCATTTCGCCGCCAAAATGCTCTATCAATACTTAGAATTTATATAGTAGTCAATTACTGATTTTCGTGTTCCCTCTTTAAAAACCCCGGCTTCTTTCAGGGCGTTTAAAATACCTTCGTTTTGAGAGTGCAAAACTATTCCCTCATATTCCTTAAGCAAAATTTCAAAAAGTCTGCCGCTTAAAAATCTGCTTCTGACCTTTATGAAATAGCCTTCCATATCTTTAAAATCGCAAAGCCTTAAAATCTTCATAGTGGCTCTGTCCTTACAGTCATAAAAATAATTTATTTTATCCTGAATTACAAGCCCCTCTTCGCTTGTTGCTCCCCTTTTTTCCATACGGCATGCCTTAGCCATAGCGTTATAATATTGATAATTAAAAAGTCCTTTGCCGATATTGTCAACATATTTAAAGGGCTTGTCTCTTAAGGAAAGAACCGCTTCTAAGTTTTCGTCAAGATATTCTTCCTTCGTCATATCGCCCTTAGTATATTGATTTATAAGGCTCTGCCTGTAAGCAAAATATTTCTGCAAAGCATTCATTTAAAATCACCAAGCTTTTTTGTCAGTGTAATCAGCTGTTTAAAGAAGCATACCGGCTTTAACGTCGGCGCATACTTTTTCACCCTTAAGGGTGTTAAGAAGGGTTAAAGCAAACTCCAAAGCCATTCCCGGGCCTTTCCCCGTAATGATATTTCCATCTACGGTTACATTTTCTCCCGTAACCTCTGCCCCCTTCATTTCGGCTTCAAAGCCGGGGTAAACAGTGGCTTTTTTGCCTTTAAGTATACCATTTATGCCAAGAGCCGAAGGTGCGGCGCAGATTGCACAGACGTATTTACCCTTTTCTGCCTGTGCCTTAAGGGCTGAAATAAGCTTATCGTTAGCCTTTATGTTATTTGTTCCCCCAAGACCTCCGGGAAGAATCATCATCTCGCAAGAATCAAGCTCTGCGTCCTTAAGCATAATATCAGCCTTTACCTCTACATTGTGAGAGCTTAAAACTTTAATATCATTCATTATCGAAACTGTCTCAACATCAACTCCGCCTCTTCTCAAAACGTCAACGGACATAAGGGCTTCGACTGTTTCAAAGCCGTCTCCCAAAAAGATATATACTTTTTTCACTGAAATAACCTCCTCGTATGAAACAATTCTCTTCTAATTATATCACAAGTACGCTATGACATTCAACAATTTTTTTAAATTAGGTGTGGACACAATGCGCATATTATATTTTTACAAAAAATCAAGAACGG
>JAJPZT010000030.1 GCA_021204175.1 Clostridiales bacterium
AGACTAACTTCCACTTTCACCCCTTCAAAGTGGAAGTAAACTTTTCACTTCAGCAATGAAAAATTTTATTATGTTTTATATTGACTTTTAATTAAGAAGCCGTTATAATAAAAGTACAAGAGAAATCGTGAAAGCGATTATATCTAAATCCAACAGAGGTTAATGCTTAACCGTCCTATGTTCGAGATAGGGCGGTTAATTTCTTGTTGCAATGATGAGAAGAAGTATTAAGATAAGAATTAATGCTAACTAACTCACTCACAACATCACCCCCTTTTATAGCTATCTTCTTTTTCCTTAAAAACAGCTGAAAAGGGATATAACCGCCCGCAAAGCCTTTCGGCTCAACGTTTTTCACTTATTCTCTTGTACCAAAGCCATAATATCACATTTCAATTACGTTTTCAATAACATTTTTTAATTCATTACAAAATTTAAAATGACTATATACTAAGCTCAGCTAATCAATGACATGTCAATCTGTGATAGCTGTAATTGCTGCATTTATATAGTTTGGCAGACTGCTTTTTCGTCTGTTTATTGAGTTTTGTAAAAAATCATTTTTTATAAAGTATGATATAATATTGATAACAAAAAATTATGAAAAAACGAGGGTGAAAAAATGAAAAATTCTTTAGCAAGAGTATGTTTTTTGGTGTTGGGGATTTTCCTTGCCGCAGTAATATATGAGGTTGTGACGCTGAGCAGCGACGACTGTGCATACTGCAAAAATTATATTGAAAACGAGCTTAAATCACAATATGAAACAGGTTATAAAGAATATGATGCATATATTGAAGCCCAATTTTTAAAGGGAGAGCATGTTCACATTAGTGACGTTATGTCCCGAAAAGGCTTATTTGAAAAATACGGGGCAACAACAGTAACATATATGACTTCGGAATTGTCTTGCAGTATAGCGGATTATCAGTCTGTTTTGAAATATTCCGATAAATACGGCTTAGACCCCGATGATTTTTCTCTTAATTTAGACCTTAAGTTTAAAAATATTTACATTACGCCTTTTAAGACAGTGCATATGAATGTAGGCTTTGATGAAAGCGTAAAATACGGCGATGAAACGATTTGGTACGGACGTAAGGCGGACTATGAGATAATATTAAAAAATATAAATGATGAATGGGAAATCACTTATATGAATTGGCACAATGTAAAAAGACTGGAATCCACAGAAAAAGAATATGCTGACGGTCAGTTTACAGGGGAAATAGAAGAGTATAGCTCGGTCAGTTCAGTAGAGGATAAAAAGGATAAAATTATGATGAAAAGAATTAAAGCTGTTATTTTAAGCGTTATTGCTATTGTTGTTGTTTGCGCTGCGGTTTTTGCAGTGTACATATTTTCCAACAGATATTATGAAGACGACTATTTCGGCAAGGTGTCGCTGCCCGGAGAGCATTTTGTATATCGTGACCTTATTTCAGCCTGCGACACTCCTGTCAATTATGGTATAATGTCATATGATCCGGAGCAGGAAATCGGCGGCAAATATTGGACAAAGGTAGATTATGAAGGCTTTTCGGTACTTTTTAATCCCGATACGCCTATACCAAGCGACCTCGACCATATGAAATCATGCAGAGTATATTCATCGGAATACAAATTCGGCAGATATAACATAGGCGTAGGCTCAACAAGAGAAGAGGTTGATAAAGCCTATGAAAAAAGCTATAAAGCCGGTAAAGACAGGACTTGTAAAGAAGAAAACCGTATGAATTTTAAAGACCATTTTACACAGGTAAGTTATTTTTTTGATGAAAATGATATTGTTAATGAAATATGGTTTTATATGTCTTATTATTGACAGCTTTAATAATTACATAATCGAAGCCTTTCGAAATAAATCTTGCTTTTATAGGGTTTATTTTGAAAGACTTTTTTAATTTTTAATAAAAATTTTAAAAAACCGGTTTTTATAATGTGACTTTTGTGGTATAATGCCTTTAATACTATTAAATTTTGAAATCAAGCTTTGAGAGGTATCTATATGAAATTCGGATATGTTAGGTGCGCTGCCCTTTGCCCCGAGGTTAAGGTAGCGGAGGTTTATTATAATGTAAAAAAAATAACTGAATTAATGGAAGAAGCGGACAGGAAAGGTGTTTTCGGAGCGGTTTTTCCCGAAATGTGCATAACGGGCTACAGCTGCGGAGACCTATTCCTACAGAAAACACTTCTTGAGGGCGCTGTGGACGGTCTTTTTGAAATAAAGGAGAAAAGCAGAGGAATGACCCCTGTTTTCGTGGTGGGTTTGCCCCTGTCTGTTTTGGGAAAGCTCTATAACACAGCGGCTGTTATTTATGACGGCGAAATTTTGGGCATAGTCCCCAAAACCTTCATACCCAATTATAACGAATTTTACGAAAAGAGATATTTTGAGACTGCGCCTAAGGAAAACACAACTATCGACCTGAGAGGTGAAAAGGTGCCTTTCGGCACAAGGCTTGTTTTTATGCCGGAGGGCTTTGAAGAGGGAGCATTTGCGGTGGAAATCTGCGAGGATTTGTGGGCTTGCGTTCCGCCTTCGTCTTATCATGCTCTTGCCGGAGCGGCTGTCATCTTCAACCCCTCAGCCGGAAACGAAATCACAGGCAAAGCCGCCTACAGGCGTGACCTTGTGAAAAACCAGTCCGCAAGGCTTATCGCCGGCTATGTTTACAGCTGTGCCGGTGAGGGGGAGTCAACCACAGACGTGGTTTATTCAGGTCACAGGCTTATCTGCGAAAACGGCAGACTTTTAGCCGAAAGCAAGCTGTTTGACGAGAATAATATGACAGTCTGCGACCTTGATTTGGGGCTTATAGACTGTGAAAGACGCAGAAACACAAGCTTTGAGACTTCAAGAGAGGGCTATGAATATATAACCTTTCCCTACATTTGGGCAGAAAATAACGACCTTTTAAGAGAAATAGACCCTGCTCCATTCGTACCGAGTGACGAGGACAAGCGAGAGGAAAGATGCCGTGAAATAATAGCCGTTCAGGCGGCAGGGCTTAAAAAGAGACTTCTTCACGTTGGTGTTAAGGACGTTGTTATAGGTGTTTCAGGGGGGCTTGATTCAACCCACGCCTTGCTTATTGCGGCTGAAGCCTTTCACCTTGCGGGGCTTGACGTAAAGGGTATTCATACCGTCAGTATGCCCTGCTTCGGCACTTCCGAAAGAACAAGAAACAACGCCACAGGGCTTTGTGAGGTTTTAGGCACAAGCTTTGAAGAAGTTAAAATAGCCGACGCCGTAAGACAGCATTTTAAGGACATAGGTCACAACGAAGCGGTTCACGACTTAACCTATGAAAACTCACAGGCAAGAGAGAGAACACAGGTTTTAATGGATTTGGCTTCACGCTACGGCGGATTTGTTATAGGAACGGGAGACTTGTCGGAGCTTGCTTTGGGCTTTGCCACATATAACGGCGACCATATGTCAATGTATAATGTAAACTGCTCCATACCCAAAACCCTGATCAGATACCTTATAAAATATTTCGCCGATTTCGGCGGCGGCAGACTTAAGGAAATTCTCTATGACATTTTGGATACACCTGTTTCTCCCGAGCTTCTTCCTCCCAACGAAGCCGGAGCAATTTCACAGGTAACGGAGGACATTGTAGGACCTTATGAGCTTCACGATTTCTTCCTTTACTGTATGATGAGAACTGGCTTTCCTCCGGAAAAAATATTTTATTTGGCTAATGTGGCTTTTAAGGGTAAGTATGACGAAAAAACTATTCTTAAGTGGCTTAAAAAGTTTTATTACAGATTTTTCGCCCAGCAGTATAAGCGTTCCGCAGTGCCCGACGGACCTAAAGTCGGTTCTGTTTCCTTAAGCCCCAGAGGTGACTGGAGAATGCCAAGCGACGCCTGTGTTAAGCTTTGGATTAATTCTTTGGAAAAAATTATTGTGTAATGTTGGAAGAAAGACAGTTATCAGCATATACTGGATTATTGAACTGTTGCGAATTTTTATTGACAATGTCAGTTAAAGCGGTTATTATATAGAAAAGAAAAGAGGGATGTTTAATGAGCAAGAAGGTTGTGGCTGTCATTTTCGGAGGTATAAGCTCCGAGCATGAGGTCTCTAAAATTTCTGCTGCTGCGATTATGAGGAATATGCCGCAGGATAAATACAGATATATTCCCGTTTATATAACAAAAAAAGGCGAATGGAAGCTTTATGACGGCTCTATTGACAATATTACGGAGAGCAATTGGGAAAGCTACGCCGCCACCTGTATTTTAAGCCCAAGCACGGAACACAAAGGGCTGTTCAGAATTGTAGGCGACAAGCTTAAAAGCATACCCGTTGACGTGATTTTCCCTGTACTGCACGGAAAAGGCGGCGAGGACGGAACTATTCAGGGGCTGTTTGAAATGTCCGGCATACCCTACGTTGGCTGCGGCGTTTTAAGCTCCGCTGTTTCAATGGATAAGGAATACACAAAAATAATTGTAGATAATGCCGGTGTTCCCCAGGCAAAGCATATTGCCCTTCACAAAAATAATTTTGATATGGAACAGGCTCTTTCCGAAATTGAAGAAAAATTAGGCTTTCCCTGTTTTATAAAGCCTTCAAGAGCAGGCTCTTCCGTAGGCGTTTCAAAGGCTCACAACAGAGAGGAAGCCAGGGACGGAATTTTGCTTGCGGCTGAAAATGACAAGACTATTATTATAGAAGAGTTTATTTCGGGACGTGAGGTTGAAACCGCCGTTTTGGGCAATGACGAAATTCAAATAAGCGGCGTAGGCGAGGTTTTGGCGGCTGAAGAATTTTATTCATATGACGCAAAATATAACAACGCCGAGTCAAAAACCGTTATTCCGGCAGACTTGCCTGAAGAAACAAGGGAAAAAATAAGAGAATATGCGGGTATAATCTATAAAGCCCTTGACTGCAAGGGTCTTTCAAGAGTTGACTTTTTCGTTAAAGAAGGCGGAGAGGTTATTTTCAACGAGATTAACACACTGCCGGGCTTTACATCTATAAGTATGTACCCTATGCTTTTCAAAGACAGGGGCATAGATACACCGGAGCTTATTGACAGGCTTATTGAAACGGCTCTTTGCGGTAAGGAGAGATAATTATGGATAAGCGCCCCATAGGGATTTTTGATTCGGGAGTGGGGGGACTGACTGTTGTTAAGCAGGTTATAAAAGCACTTCCCAATGAAGACACAATTTATTTCGGAGACACCGCAAGAGTTCCCTACGGGTCTAAGTCTAAGGAGACGGTTACGGAGTTTTCCAGACAGATAATGAGATTTTTGATTAAAAACGATGTTAAAGCCGTTATTATCGCCTGCAACACCGTCAGCTCAAACTGTTTTGAAGCCTTAAGGGCTGAGTTTGACCTGCCTATAACAGAGGTTGTAGGTCCGGGTGTGGAAAGCTGTCTTGCCGCTACGAAAAACGGAAGAGTAGGCGTAATAGGCACTCAGGCCACCATAAACAGCAGAGCATATGAAAACGGAATTAAAGCCAAAGACAGCAGTATTAAGGTTTTTCAAAAGGCTTGCCCTTTGTTTGTTCCCCTGGCGGAAGAGGGCTTCACTGAAAACGATATTGCAAAGCTTACGGTAAAAACATATTTACAGGAGCTTAAGGAAAAGAACATAGATACACTGATTTTGGGCTGTACTCACTATCCTATGCTTAAAAAGACAATAGGCGAATTTATGGGCGACGAGGTTCATATTGTCGACCCGGCTATGGAAACAGCCCGTAGTATGAAAAGCTGTCTTGAAAAGCTTTCTATGACAGGTGAAGAAAAAGAAGGCAGTCATATTTTCTATTGCAGTGATAACTGTAAGCAGTTTAATGCTATTTGCAAGAAAAATTTGGGACTTGAATGCCGGGTTCATAAGGTGAATATTGAGAAGTACTGACCGAGAGGTGTTATTAAAAAGCAGTTTAACAAAAATGGAAATTGCCCCACCTCTCCGCCTACCTTCGGTAGGCACCTCCCCTCAAGGGGAGGCTTAATTAATGAGTGAGGTTATTATGAATTTAAAGGTTAATTTAGACGATACCATAGCGGCAATTTCTACCCCCATAGGCAGCGGCGGTATCGGAATTGTCAGATTAAGCGGCTCAGAAGCCATTACAATACTCAAAAAAATTTTCATACCCAAAAGCGGAAAGCCCGTTGAAGAAATAAAGTCTCACACAATCACCTACGGAAACATTGTTCAGGACGGGTCTGTAGTTGATGAGGTATTGGTTAGCCTTATGAAAGCCCCGAAAACCTACACGAAAGAGGACGTTGTGGAGATAAACTGCCACGGAGGAACTGCGGCTGTTTCCGGGGTTTTAAGAGCCTGTCTTAAATCGGGGGCAAGGCTTGCCGAAGGGGGAGAGTTTACAAAAAGGGCTTTTTTAAACGGAAGAATAGACCTTGCCCAGGCTGAAGCCGTGGCGGATATAATTTCCGCTAAGACAGACGCTTCAAAAAAAGCCGCTTTGTCAAAATTAGGAGGCAGACTTTCGGAAAAAATCCGTAAAATAAGAGAAAGCATTTTGCTGACGGAAGCGACCATTGAAGCGGCTATAGAATATCCCGAACACGATGAAGAAGAGGTAACAACCGCCACCGCTGAGGAAGCAGCTAAAAAGGCTCTTTCCGATGTCAGAGGGCTTATCGACGGCGCAGCCTACGGCAAAATAATAACAGCCGGAATAAACGCCGTTATTTTGGGAAAGCCCAACGTAGGCAAAAGCTCTTTCTTAAACTATATTTTAGACGAGGACAGGGCTATTGTAACCGACATTGCCGGAACAACAAGAGACGCTTTGAGAGAAAGCGTAAACATAAAGGGCATACCCGTTAATATAACGGACACCGCCGGAATAAGGCAGACAGGAGACGTTATTGAAAAAATAGGTGTTGACAAGTCCTTCGAATATGCGGACAGCGCAGACGTTATTTTCATAATGCTTGACGGCTCAAAGGCACTTGACGAAACGGATATTAAGATTTTGGAATATGCCAAAGGAAGAAAGGCTATTGCAATCATAAATAAAAGCGATTTGGGAAGCTTCGGAATTGAAAACGAGGTTATAAGCTATATAGGTGAAGAAAACACGATTAATGCCTCAGTTAAAGAGGATATGGGGCTTGACGATGTTTTCGAAAGGCTTAAGGCTATGTTTTTAGGCGGAGAGGTCAATATAAGCGATGAAGCGGCTGTTTTAAGCGAGAGAAACTTAAGCTCCCTCCGAGCAGCGGAAAAGTCTCTTGAAAACGTAATTGCCACAGCCGAAGGGGGCTTCCCTCAGGACTTTTTGTCTATGGATTTAACAGACGCCTATACCTCTTTGGGTGAAATTTTAGGCGAAAGCCTTGAAGAAGACGTAATTGATAAAATATTTTCGGAGTTCTGTTTGGGTAAGTAATAAAGTAATTTGAGGTGCGGTTATGGAAAACAGTAATTATTATACGGCAGACACCTGCGACGTGGTTGTTATAGGTGCAGGGCACGCAGGCTGTGAAGCGGCTTTGGCTTCTGCCAGAATGGGGCTTAAAACAATAATTTTTGCCCTTAACCTTGACAGCATAGCTATGATGCCATGCAACCCTTCAATCGGAGGTACTTCAAAGGGTCATTTGGTCAGAGAAATTGACGCCTTAGGCGGCGAAATGGGCAAAAACATAGACAAAACCTATCTTCAGAGCCGAATGTTAAACACAGGCAAAGGCCCGGCAGTCTATTCCTTAAGGGCTCAGGCTGACAAGTCAAAATATCATACGGAAATGAAGCGAACTATGGAGAACACTCCCAATCTTGACATTAAACAGGGTGAGGTTGCTGAAATATTAACCGACGAAAACAAAAAGGTTATCGGAGTAAGAATAGAAAGCGGAAACATATACGAATGCAAAGCCGCAATTTTGTGCACCGGAACATATCTTAAAGCAAGATGTCTCTACGGCGACACAATAATCGAAAGCGGCCCAAACGGTATGAGAAATTCAACACAGCTGAGCCAAAGCCTTATGTCCTTGGGCATTAAGCTTCAGAGGTTTAAAACAGGAACTCCCGCAAGAGTTGACAAGAGAAGCCTTGACTTTTCAAAAATGAAAATTCAGAAGGGGGACGAAAAAACCGTTCCCTTTTCATTCGAAAACGAACATAAGGATATTTCACGGGAACAGATACCCTGTTATTTGACCTATACAAACAACGAAACACACAAAATTATAAGAGAAAATCTTGACCGCTCACCCTTATACGGCGGAGTTATTAAGGGCACAGGTCCGAGGTACTGCCCCTCAATCGAGGACAAGGTTGTCCGTTTTGAGGACAGAGACAGACACCAGCTTTTCATTGAGCCGGAAGGCGAGGACACAAACGAAATGTATGTTCAGGGTATGAGCTCATCTCTTCCCGCCGATGTTCAAATCAGAATGTACAGAACCGTCCCCGGAATGGAAAATGTTAAAATTATGCGAAACGCCTATGCTATCGAATATGACTGTCTTGCGGCAAACCAGCTTAAATTAAGTCTTGAAATGAAGGACGTAGGCGGTCTTTTCTGCGCCGGTCAGTTTAACGGAACCTCCGGCTATGAAGAAGCGGCGGCTCAGGGAATTATGGCAGGCATAAACGCCGCCCTTTACGTTAAAGGCGAAAAGCCCTTCCTTCTTGACAGATCCGAAGGGTACATAGGTGTTTTGATTGACGACGTTGTTACCAAAACAAGCAAAGAGCCTTACAGAATGATGACAAGCCGAGCCGAATACAGACTTCTTTTAAGACAGGACAACGCCGACCTTCGTCTTACCGAATACGGCAGAAAATTAGGGCTTATAAGCGACGAAAGATATGCTGCTTTTCTTGAAAAAAAGCGTTTAACAGAAGATGAAATAAAAAGGGTCAAAAAAATTAACATAGGTCCTAAGCCCGAAGTAAACAGACTTTTAAGAGAACTGGGTACACGTGAGCTTTCAAACGGAGCAAAGCTTTCTGAACTTATAAAAAGACCGGAGGCAAGCTATGACGCACTTAAGGAAATCGACCCCGAAAGACCCAATCTTCCCGATGAAGTCAGAGAACAGGTCAATATTCAGATTAAATATGAGGACTATATTGCAAGACAAATTGAACAGGTTCAAAAGTTTAAAAAGCTTGAAGGAAGAGTTATTCCCGAGGATATAGACTATTCACTTGTTCCCTCCTTAAGAATTGAAGCAAGGCAAAAGCTTGAAAACATAAGACCCGTTAATATAGGTCAGGCTGCAAGAATTTCGGGGGTTTCCCCTGCGGATATAAATATGCTTTTGGTTTATTTGGGCTAAAAAGTGAAAGATTTATTTTAAATCAGCTTTAAACAGCATACGCCAAACTTAATTAAAAAAAATACTCCCTGTTTACAGCAGACATCTGCAGACAGGGAGATTTTTTATTTAATAACAATTGTCTTTAATCAGTAATTTATTACGTTTGACGCTGTGCTTTTCTTAATGTTGGCTGCATTATAGTTTCCCGACTGCAGACCGCAGACCGATGTGCCTGAGGTTACGGGGGTTAAGGTTATGCTTGGTTTTGTGTATTTTTTCATATTATCGCCCCCCTTTAAATTCTTTCGGCAAGGGAATAATAGGACACTGCGGAAGTGTCTGATTCATTTTCCTTTATTTTAACAACCGCCCTTATTTCTATGCTGTCTGATGATGATTTAGTATAATCTGCGGTAAAAAGAGCATACTGCTTTGTTTCGTCATAATTATAATATTTAACTGTGTCAAAGGTGCTGTCATTCGCCGAAACAAGAACCTCGTCCAAATAAGCTCCGTTTTCGCCGCCGTAAACCTCTGTATTAACGGAAACAGTGAAGCTGCTGTCTGTTACTTCTGTAATTTTAATATCATCCGAAAGATAACGCTTATCGGCTGCACCTGTGAAATAGCTGTCTGCAGAGGAGCCTTCATAGCAGTAAAGCATCATAAAGGCACTTGCTCCCGAAAAGGTAGAGGATAACTGAAAAGCATAGTCGCCTACAGTGAAGTCTTTGCTCAATATTTCAGCCTTTTCTACCAGGCTTTCACAGCCGCAAAAGCCGTAGCTGCCTATTGAGGTCAATGTACTCGGCAGGTACAAACCGCCGTTAAAACCATAACAGCTTCTAAAAGCATTGCTGCCTATTGTTTTAACGCCCTCGGGTATAACCAAGTCTCCTTTTAATTTTCTGCAGTCATAAAAAGCATAATTGCTTATTGAAGTAAGCGAACCGGGCAGGGTTAATGTGCCGTTAAGACCGCTGCAGCTATAAAAGGCGTAGCTGCCGATTGTTTCAACCCCTTCGGGTATAGCTAAGTCTCCGGTTAATTTCATAGCTTGCATAAAAGCATTGTTTCCGATTGAAGTCAGCGTAGACGGCAGGCTTAAAGTGCCGTCTAAATCATAACAGTATGCAAAAGCATAGCTGCCGATTGTTTCAACCCCTTCGGGTATAGCTAAGTCTCCGGTTAAATAGCTGCAGTAATAAAAAGCATAGTCGCCTATTGAGGTAAGCCCTTTCGGCAGAGTTAATGTGCCGTTAAGTCCTGTGCAGAAGAAAAAAGCATAGCTGCCGATTGTTTTTACGCCCTCATACATAGTTATGCTTTCCGTTAAGCCTACACATTTATAAAAAGCATAGTCGCCTATTGAGGTAAGTGTTGAGGGCAGATTTAAGCTGCCGTTAAAGCCCGAACATTCGGAAAAGGCGTAACTGCCTATGGTTTCTATGCCTTCGGGTATGGTCAGGTCTCCTGTTAAATTTTGACAATAGCTAAAAACAGAATCATTTATTGAGTTCAGTGTTGAGGGCAGAGTTAAAGCGCCGTTAAAGCCGAAGCAATAAGAAAAAGCCTCTTTGCCTATGGTCTTAACTCCTTCGGGTATAATTAAATCTCCTTTAAAACCGGAGCAGCCGTAAAAAGCAGAATCACCGATTGCGGTTACGCTTTCGGGTATGGTCAAGGTTCCCTTTAACTCACTGCGGTTATAAAAAGCGCCTTCACCTATGTATGTTATGCCCTTGTCAATACGGAGAGCAATATCAGAGGTTGAGTTCATAAGGTATCCGATCCAAGAAGAGGTTGTGTCATGATAATCTTCCATTTTTCCCGTTCCGAAAAACCAAAGTGTGTTTTCGGTGATTTCCCAGAAAATCTCATCTTCCCCGTTTCCGCAGTTGTTCGAAAAATTACAGCCGCTGAATGAGACGGGGTCTGCCGAAGTATCAAGGCTTGCCATAAACAGCTCCCCTGTCATTGACGAACAGCCGTAAAAAGCCAAATAACCTATTGTTTGCGCAGAAGCGCCTATTTTTAAATCTCCCGTTAAGCCGCTGCAGCCGTAAAATGCGTAGTCGCCGATTGTTTTAACTGAGCTTAAGTCAAGGCTTCCCGTCATTCCTGAGCTGTTGTAAAAGGCTCTTTCGCCTATTGTTTCAACTCCGCTGCCCATAGTCAAAACACCGCCGTCGGAAAAAGCATTGGCAAAGGCATAACTGCCTATAGATGTGACTGTATCGGGAATTTCAACAGCTTCCAACGCCGTGCAGTATCTGAATGCATATTCATCGATTGTGGTCAGCGTGTAGGGCAAATCCACCGTTTTTAAGTGTGAGCAGCTTGAAAATGCGCCGTAGTCAATTGTTGTAACCGATATCGGCAGTGTAATTGAGGTAATATAGGTGCCGGAAAATGCAACATAGGGAACGCTTGTTATTCCGTAGCCCACATCAACGGTAAAATCTGTCATTATGGGCGAAAACTCCAAAGCCTGCATTACCTCTGTTGTACGCCAGGGAACCTTGTTTGAAACTTCACCCATTTTTCCCGTTCCCTCAAGTGAAACGTGAAATGTTCCGTCATTTTGGGCAGTAATGGTGTAGGTAATATTTGTGCCCTCCCACGTACCGGTTACTTCGGTTTCAGCTGCTTTCGCCTCAGTGCAGAACCACCGTTCAAAAACGGAGAAAGCCTCATTTCCGGGCTGAACTGTAAAAACAACCCCTGCGGTCAAAAGCAAAAATGCCGCAGCCTTAATAAAATTTTTCATTTTTTCTCTCCTTTGCAAATCATTCGCCATAATTTTTGTCAATTATCAATAATAAAAAAAAATAAGACACCTTCATTATACAAAACAATGCTCTAAAGTCTATAGATTTTTCTAAATCAGTTGACTAACCTTGCTATCAGGTCAACTAAAAGGGCAATCGCATTATTGTCAGACTGAGCAAAATGTGTTAGTATTAAAACGCAAAAGGGAGTAACCTTCAGCAGTTACTCCTCACAATATAAGTTATTCGAGATAACCGTTATGAGTGGAATTATGAACGGTTATCTTTTTTGTTATAATATGTATAACAATCCTTATAATAATAGTGAATATTCATGTGATTAATCTATCACAATCGTGGATTATTTCTATCATAACATCACCCCTTCCGCAGTGAATTATGTCTCCAAAGGACACTTAAGTATTACCGGGGAACAGGTGAAGAGAATGTTCAGATCTTTTGACTGAGTCAAAAGCCGGGCTTGCTGCGATTTTTTCACAGAAAAAATTCGCAGTGCCCGTCCCGACATCTTTCGGGTTCTTACCGCTCGTATTCCCTTTAGTGAAATGTTTTTTGCGGTAAAAAAACAAGATTGATTGATAAACTGTTCTTTACCGCTTATAGAGTATTAACAAGCGATTTTGCCGATAAAACGGTAGTAGATTCAACTTTTATTTGACTGCCGTTGGTTTTATTTTCGCCGTCTATTTCGTTAATGGTGATTTTGTTAATGCACGTGTTTAAAATTGCTTCGTCAAGCTTTGTTATGGGAGCATAGTTTTCTATTAAGTCCGCAAAATCTTTGGCTGAACGGTTTTGTTCGGCTTTTTGTGATAAGGCGGTTTGAATTTCCGTCAAGCTCCTTTTAAGGTCAGTCTCTTCCTTTTCAAGAGCGGCAGATATTGAAGCATAATGGCCAGCGGAAATTTTGCCGAAAGCCTTATCTTCATACATACTCTGAAGAATTTTGTCTATTCCGGCAAGGCGTTTTTTCATTTTTGCCTGCTCTTTTTCCGCAATATTCTTTTTGTTTCCGCTTTTTTTCAGCCGAAACACTTATAAGACGGTTAACATATTCGGTTTTATCGGCTGAAATAAGCTTGGCATTCCTGTGTATATCGTCCAAAACTATATCGTACAGAGCATCAAATTTTATGCTGTGGGCAGTGCAGATTGATTTACCATATCTTGTATAAGCGCCGCACTCAAATTTTGCACCGTACTTTGATCTTTTTTAGATTAATGAATATCCGCATTTTAGTCAAGACCACCGGCTTAGCCGGTGGCTTGCTCTGCCCCTATAAGGGGCT
>JAJPZT010000059.1 GCA_021204175.1 Clostridiales bacterium
GCAAATGATTTTATACTTAAAATAAATGAAAATATATAGTTTTCATATTAACTTATACAAACAAAAATAGTTTAGGAGTATTAAATGAGCAAGAAAGACAAGTTAATCGAAAAACTGCTAAAACTTCCTAAAGATTTTACCTTTGCCGAAATGGAAACTCTTTTATCTTATTATGGATATGCCTTAAAGCAAGGTAAGGGTTCGGCTGTTAAATTTATAAAAGAAGGTTCAAGTGAAGTTATAAATTTCCATAAACCTCACCCTGACGGTGTATTGAAAAAATATATTTTGGAACAGGTTATATCAAAACTGCAAAAGGAAGGGTTATTATGAATAATTTATTGTCTTATAAAAACTATTACGGAACAGTTGAATATTCCGCCGCAGATGACTGTCTTTTCGGAAAGGTTACGGGCGTAAAGTCTCTAATCTCCTACGAGGGAAGTTCTTTGAACGAGTTAAAATCAGACTTCGAAAATGCGGTTGATGAATATTTAGAGGACTGCAAAGAAAGAAATGTAACTCCCGAGATTTCAATAGCCCAGCCCATTGAAGAAGATACTGTTGCTGAATGGGTTGAAACAATAATAAAAATTTTAGCCCCCAAGGGTAAGACTCTTGCGGTAGTTCCCATTGAAAACAAATAAAACAAAAGGCTGTGAAAAGATTTTACTCAATTCACAGCCGTTTTTATTGCTTATTTTTATTGCATTTGATTAGCCTATAACTCTTACCTTAACAACGCCCTCCAAAGCCTGAGCCTTTTCGGCTGCTTCTTCGGCTTTGTCGCCTGCGGCGATAATTGTGTAGGAATATGCTCCCTTGGAAGCCTGAGCGGTTTCGCTGCCCTCGGGGGCTGTCTTTAAAATTTCGTCAGTGTCGGCGTCCTTAGCCAAAACGCAAACCTTTGCCTTATCCGAATTTAAAGACAGGTCGGGATAATTTACGGAGTGGGTAATATTGCCCTTTTCCAAATAATCCATAATTTCATTAGCCGCCATAACCGCACAGTTATCCTCGGCTTCGGGGGTGGAAGCTCCCAAATGGGGAAGAGTAATTACGTTGGGCGTGCCAATTATATCGTCATTGGGGAAGTCCGTAACATAACAGCTTACCTTGCCTGCGGAAAGAGCCGCCTTAATGGCTTCTGTGTCCACAAGCTCACCTCTTGCAAGGTTAATAACCCTTACTCCGTCCTTAGCCTCAGCAAGAGCCTCTGCGTTAATCATACCCTTAGTGTCACGCATAAAGGGAACATGAATTGTTATGTAGTCTGAATTTTTATAGATTTCGTCAAGGTCTGTTATTTTAACATTGCCCTCAACTGCCTTAGCTGATTTTTCAGAAAGATAAGGGTCATAGCCCAAAACAGTCATACCCAAAGCCTTAGCTGCGTTGGCTACCAAAACGCCTATTGCGCCTAAGCCTATAACGCCAAGTGTCTTTCCCATAATTTCAGGACCTGCAAACTGAGCCTTTCCCTTTTCTACCTTAGCTGCTGCGTCCTCAGAAAGTGTCTGAGTCCAGTTATAGCCGCCTACGATATTTCTTGAAGAAATAAGAAGGGCTGTTAAAACAAGCTCCTTAACTGCGTTTGCGTTAGCACCGGGTGTATTGAAAACAACAATACCCTTGTCTGCGCACTTGTCAAGAGGAATATTGTTTACCCCTGCGCCGCAGCGGGCAACTGCCAACAAGCTGTCGGGCAGTGTCATATCGTGCATTTTAAAGCTGCGGAGAAGAATACCGTCGGGGTTTTCAACGCCGTCGCCGTAGCTGTAGTTTTCGGTGAGAACACTTAAGCCCACCTTTGAAATTTTATTCAGTGTCAAAATATTATACATTAATGAAAACTCCCTTTTATCTTTTCAAATCTCTCTCTGATTACTTATTATCCTTTTCAAATTTTGCCATAAAGCCGGTAAGAGCCTTTACGCCTTCAATAGGCATAGCGTTATAAATAGATGCTCTCATACCGCCTACTGTTCTGTGACCCTTAAGGTTTACAAGGCCGGCTGCAGTTGCTTCTTTAATGAATTTAGCTTCCAAATCCTTGTCGCCGTTCTGTGAAACGAAAGGAACGTTCATAAGAGAACGGTCTTTGGGAACAACCGTACCCTTGAACATTGAAGAATTATCCAAATAATCATAAAGAATACCGGCTTTTTCTTCGTTTATTTTCTGCATTTCGGCTACGCCGCCCATATCCTTAAGCCATTCAAAGACCATTTTTGCAATATAAATTGCATAGCAGGGAGGTGTATTGTAAAGTGAGCCGTTGTCTGCGTGGGTTTTATAGTCAAGCATTGTAGGAGTAATGTCCATAGCCTTGCCTAAAAGATCCTCTCTTGCGATTACGATTGTTACTCCGGCAGGGCCTACGTTTTTCTGAGCACCGGCAAAAATAAGACCGTACTTTGAAACGTCAACAACCTCAGACATAATACATGAGGAAAGGTCTGCTACAAGAGGAACACTGCCTGTATCGGGAAGTGTTGTGTAGCGTGTGCCGTAGATTGTGTTGTTCTGGCAGATATAGAAATAGTCTGCGTCGGGGGTAAAATCAGCCTTGTTAAGAACGGGTATATATGAGAAAACCTTGTCCTCAGACGAAGCCACAATGTTTACACTGCCGTATTTTGAAGCCTCGGCAGCCGCCTTTTTAGCCCACTGACCTGTTTTAACATAGTCGGCCTTTTTTGAGCCGTTAAAAAGATTTAAAGCAACCATTGCAAACTGAGTGGAGCCACCGCCCTGAACAAACATAACCTTATAGTTATCGGGTATGTTCATAAGCTCTCTCAACAGCTTTTCGGCGTCTTTAATAATATCGTCATAAGCCTTTGAACGGTGGCTCATCTCCATAACCGACATTCCCGTATCGCCGTAGCAAAGCATTTCCTTTTGCGCTTTTTCAAGAACAGGCAGGGGAAGCATTGAAGGACCTGCCGAAAAATTGTATACTCTGTTCATTTTTTAGTCTCCTCCAAAAAAAGATTTTTAATCATTATACTACATCACATTTAATTCGTCAAATAAAATTTACAGTTTTCTTACTGTTTCTTGCTTTTATAAAAACATAAGCCTTTTCGGCACAGTTAAAACCTACCAAAAAGGTTCGTAAATCATAGTGATATATTTATGAAAATTTTATGTAAATTTTCTCTTGCAGAAATTATATTCTTGTAGTATACTAAGTTAAATATTTCCTTAAGAAAAGGCTCCCCTTGAGGGGATCAAACCTTTTGGTGTACAACAGAAAAATTTTTATTTTAAATAGAGTGTAAAGTATGGGAGTTGATTTTTATGGCTGCCGAAAAGACGGTTATAATTAAAAATCTATATAAAACCTACGGCGAGGGCTCTTCTAAGGTAGAAGCCCTTAAGGATATAAATATTGAGATTGAACGGGGAGAAATTTTCGGAATAATCGGGCTTTCCGGCGCAGGGAAAAGCTCTCTTGTAAGATGTATAAATCTTCTTGAGGTTCCTGAGCGGGGCGAAGTGTTTATTAACGGAAAGGACATAACCAAAATAAGCAAGAAGGAGCTCAGAGCCGAGCGAAAGAACATAGGCATGATTTTTCAGCACTTTAACCTGCTTATGAATTCAACGGTTTATGACAACATAGCCTTCCCTCTTAAGCTTATTAAGACCCCCAAGGAGCAAATAGACAAAAGGGTCGGCGAGCTTCTTGAAATCGTAGGGCTTGCGGATAAAAAGGACGTTTATCCGGCTCAGCTTTCCGGCGGACAAAAGCAAAGAGTGGGCATAGCCAGAGCCATAGCCACACAGCCTGACATAATTATGTGCGATGAAGCCACCTCGGCTCTTGACCCCGAAACAACAAAGTCCATTTTGCAGCTTATTAAGGAAATCAACCAAAGCCTTAAAGTAACCGTTATTATAATCACCCACGAAATGGAGGTTATAAAACAGGTCTGCGACAGAGTGGCAGTTCTTGACAGCGGTTCGGTTGTGGAAACCGGAAGCGTTTCAGATGTTTATATTAACCCTAAAACAGAAACCGCCAAGAAATTTTTTAAGTCAGTTGACCTTGAGCTTGACAACAGAGTTTACAACAAAGCCCTTAATGAAGGCGGAACGGTTATTCAGGCGATTTTCAGAGGGGACAAGTCTACAGACCCCTACATAAGCCAAATGATAAAGCAGTTTGACGTAGAAGCCGCCATTCTTTTGGGCAATATTCAAAGTATGGAAAATATGCTTGTGGGAACTCTCGTTTTGAGAGTTGACGGAAAAGAAGAAAACGTAAAAGCCGCCGTAAATTATCTTAAGGATAACGGCGTAATTGTGGAGGTGGTTAAATGAGGGAGTTTTTTGAAGAAAGCTTAAAAAGCCCCGAATATTGGGCCGACATTCACAAAATAATAACACCTGCCGTCGGCAGTACAATTTATATGGTGTTCTTTTCAAGCCTTTTTTCTATAGTAATAGGCTGTATTTTAGGCATAATATTATATGTAACCCAAAAGGACAACATTTTGGAGAATGCCCCGGTTAATAACATTATAGGCACAATCGTAAATATAGGCAGGTCTGTTCCTTTCGTTATTCTTATGATTGCGGTGTTCCCTCTTTCAAAGTTCATTGTGGGCACCAGCATAGGCTCTACCGCTTCCATAGTGCCCCTTACGGTTGCCGCTATACCATTTGTGGCAAGACTTATAGAAACCTCTCTTAACGAGCTTGACAAGGGTATTATAGAAGCTTCTGTTTCTATGGGTGCAAACGAAGCCCAAATCATAACAAAGGTTATGCTGCCCGAGGCTGCGCCCTCTATAATTTCCGGCATAACCATTACCATAATAAACATTATAGGCTACTCCGCTATGGCAGGCACCATCGGCGGCGGCGGTTTGGGAGACGTCTGTATAAGATACGGCTATCAGAGGTCGAGAACGGACATCCTCATTTACAGCGTAATTATAATGATTGTTATGGTTCAGATAATTCAGTGCATAGGCAACTTCTTTGCAAGAAGGCTTGACAAGCGCTGATAAACAAATAATTTTTTATGTCTACCGGCAATTCAATTTGCAAAAATTTTTATATAAAAGGAGTTTTTAAAATGAAAAGAAAATTAAGCTTTGCTGCATTACTTCTTACAGCAGTATTTGCATTTACAGCCTGCGGCGGAAGCAGCGATACAGCAGTTGACGAAACAGCCGCTGAAGCAGAAGCCGAGGGTGAAGAAGCCGCTGCAGAGGATGACGGCGAGGTCGTTACCCTTAAGGTTGGCGCAACAGCTGTTCCTCACGCTGAGATTTTAAACGAGGTTGTCGATGATTTGGCAGAAGAAGGCATTGACCTTCAGGTTGTTGAATTCTCAGACTACACACTTATCAACAAAGCCCTTGTTGAAGGCGAGGTAGACGCAAACTACTTCCAGCATCAGCCCTATCTTGACGAATTTATCGAAGAAAGCGGCGCAGATCTCGTTTCTGCCGGCGGTATTCACATCGAACCTATGGGAGTTTATTCAGAAACACTTGAGTCTCTTGACGAACTTAAGGACGGCGACAAAGTGGGTATTCCCAATGACGCTACAAACGAAGGCAGAGCTCTTCTCCTTCTTCAGAGCGAGGGTCTTATAACTCTTGCAAGTGATTCTCTTACACAGACACCTGCCGACATAGTTGAAAACAATCTTAACCTTGAATTTGTTGAGCTTGCAGCTGAACAGCTTCCCAGAACATTAAGCGAAACAACAATTTCGGTTATTAACACAAACTATGCTCTTGAAGGCGGTCTTTCACCCAGCGAAGACTCAATCGCTATGGAAGCCGGAGATTCTCCTTATGTAAACATCGTAGCAGTAAGATCAGAGGACGCCGACAGCGAAACAATTGCTAAGCTTATGGCAGCTCTTCAGTCTGACGAAGTAAGAACCTTCATTAATGAAAGCTATAACGGCGAGGTTGTTCCCGTCTTCTAATTAATCCTAAATAATACTAAAGAAAGCTTCTTCCCGAAATTCTGAGAAGAAGCTTTTTTATTTGTTTAAATATTTTCAGTTTAAAATTAAACGGGCGATATTCACCATTTTTTCGCCTGTATTCATACTCTTGGTCTGCATATATCTGTGAGCCTGCTCCTCAGACATATGATATTTATGAATTAAAACGGCTTTAGCCTGCTGAATTATTATTTCTTCATTTTCCGTTCTGAAACGGTTATGTATAAGACTGCCGTGATTGTCTAAGTTTATAAGCGTTGAAACAGAGTAAATAAGGTCTGTTCTGTTAAGGGGTATGGAAAGCTTAAAAACCCTGTTGTCGGGGAGGTCGTCTAAAAAGCCTATTGAGCCTATAGCCACAATATGAAAATATTCGGGAATGTAGTCGATTATATCAAGAAGAACGGTGTCTTTAAACTTCGGTCCGCAGACAATTATTCCGTCCTCATAGTGATTGAGCTTTGCCAAAAGGTCGGCGCCTGTATGTGTTGTAAAGTTGGGATAAATCCCTCCCGATTTAAGCATAGCGGCAACCTTGCCCGCTGTCTTGTCACTGCCGAAGGCAATGAAAACATTGTTATTTATAATCATTTTTCAAACTCCTTTTGGTTATTTGGGGTTGTTCTAATATACTTATACTGTTTCAAAAACTTATATATTTATCAGGCAACACCTTTATTATACTTATGGGGATTTTCTTTGTCAATAGAAAATTGGCTTCAAAGGCTGATTATTCGACCTATGAAACAAGACGGTGATTATAGGTTTAAAGTTATAACCGATTCAACATTTTTTTGCTTTTATTAATACAAAATATTTTAGCTTTATTAATATACATAATAAAGTAACCGTCAAGTCTTTGCTGGGGAAATGACGGTTATCTATTAATAATCATTAAACTTAGCAGGGTTTAACTAAAGTTATTCCCTTTTATATTTTTATAATATCACACAAACCTTAAACTGTCAAGGTTTAACTAATGTAGAACATCAAAGGCGGTATTTATCAGTGGTTAAAGAATTTGTTGCTTACTGCCGAAAATTATTAAGGGTACTTAATGAGTTAGAAACAGCCCTTGAAAATGATGAAATTAATTCGGCAAAGAGAATCGTTAAAGAGCTAAAGGAAGATACTCAAAAAGATATTGAGGTATAAAACAAAGCCCCCTTACAGAGCAAGGAGGCTTTTTGATTACATTTTTTTATTCTATTAATAAGCGAAGAGATAGTTGTCAAGCTCCCACTGAGAAATACTCATACGGAAAGCGTCCCATTCAACCTTCTTCATCTTCTTAAAGCAGTTATAAGCGTGGTTTCCGAGAACGTCCTTAACCAAGGGATCTTTATCCATAGCCTTAATAGCTGCATCCAGGCTTCCGGGAAGGTTATCAACACCGAGAGCGTCTCTTTCTTCCTGTGTTGAAGCGAAAAGGTTAATATCAACAGAGTCTCTGATCTTCATATTCTTTTCGATACCGTCAAGACCTGCGGCTATACAGCATGCAAGGCAAAGGTAGGGGTTTGTTGAGGGGTCGGGGCTTCTGAGCTCACAACGTGTACCCATTCCTCTTGAAGCAGGGATACGAATAATATCTGAACGGTTTGAAGCCGACCAAGCGATATAACAGGGAGCCTCATAATCGGGAACAAGTCTCTTATAGGAGTTTACCAAAGGATTGGTAATAGCAGTAATTGCCTTAACGTGTGTCAAAACGCCTTCGATATAGCTGTAAGCAACAGATGAAAGCTCAAGACCGTTAGGATCTTCGGGGTCATAGAAAGCGTTTACTGTCTTTCCGTCCTTCTTTGTCATAAGTGACATATTTGTGTGCATACCTGAGCCGTTGATACCGAATTTAGGCTTGGGCATAAATGTTGCATGAAGACCGTACTTCTTGGCAATTGTCTTAACGGTTGTTCTGAATGTAACAACATAGTCTGCTGTTGTAACGGCGTCCTCATATTTAAAGTCGATTTCGTGCTGACCAGGAGCAACCTCGTGGTGAGAAGCCTCGATTACATAGCCCATTTTTTCAAGAGCAAGACAGATTTCACGGCGGCAGTCAACAGCTAAGTCAACGGGAGCAAGGTCAAAGTAGCCTGCTGTATCGTTTACGTTTTCTGTGGGGTAGCCGTCCTCGTCTGTATGGAAAAGGAAAAATTCGCACTCGTTGCCGATGTTTACTGTGTAGCCCATATCGGCTGCTTTCTTAACAACTCTCTTAAGTATTCCTCTGGGGTCGCCTTCAAATGGTTCTCCTGCAGGAGTATAAACATCACAGATGAAACGTGCAACCTTGCCGTGCTGGGATCTCCGGGGGTAGATTACGAAAGTGTCAAGGTCGGGCTTCAAATACATATCGGACTCGTCGATTTTAACAAAGCCTTCGATTGAAGAGCCGTCAAACATCATACCGTTGTCCAAAACACTCTCAAGAGAGGAACGAACGATAGCTACGTTTTTGGGCTGACCTGCTATGTCTGTAAACTGAAGTCTTATAAACTTAACATCTTCTTCATCACACATTCTGATAATGTCTTCTTTACTATACTTTGACATATAATTATCTCCTTTCAGATTTATGTAACTGTAATTAAACTAAAAAAGGACGTAATACAAACGCGTAAGCGAATGTATTACGTCCTTGTTGTTTATATTATATTCAAAGAGCTGTGTTTTGTCAACAGTTTTTTGCCTTCGGTAATAATTTTGTGCATTTTTAATAAAAAGATTAAAAATAAATAAAAAGCTTCGTGAATTTTTCAGGGATTATTTTACGTAAATGAGTTGAAAACCTCTTCCAAGTCCTTTGAATTATCGCAGACCGCCAAGAGCGTCAGCGTGTCTCGGGTTTTAAAAAGATGATTTTCTATTTTTTTGCTTTCCTCGGGGTAGTCCTTATAGGTTGATGTGAGATTTATAAGAACGTTTGACAAAGACTTTTCTATGTTTTCAACAGATGTTCTGTCCTTGCCCTTAACAAGAATTATTTTGTCCGGCTTTCCGTTTTCCGATGAGGTTATAACATAGCCCTCTTCAATATCCGAAGGGTTTAAGCCGTAGCGTTCCGCAATGTTTATGTCCGAAAGGCTTTCCACGGTTTCCTCCGCAAGAGAAGTGCCTGCTGCCAAAAGAGCTATGCCCTCTGCGGCTTCCGTGTTTTCTATTGTTGGGCGGCTGCACGCCGTTAAAAGCATACACCCCGTAAGCATTAACGCAAAATATATTTTTCTCAAAAAAACATCTCCCCAGAGTTATTGAAGAAAGCTTTTTTATAAGCCTTTCCTCAATATAGATTATTTGCACTTACAGAGATTTTTATGCAAAAAATTGCTGCGCTTTTCTTGTTTATTTTTACATTTTCTGCTATGTATATACCACATACTATAAAAGTCGATTGCTGCGTGCTTCGCACTTTCGCAATCGCCGCCGGCATTCGTAATCCGCTCATTTTCATATAGAAAATGGCTACTTACTCATACCGGTTAGGTTCTCTAATGCCCAATCATTTATGCAAGCAAGCTTGCCTATCTGATTGTCCATTGAGAACGCTTTTATAGTAAATGGTTGGACAGAGTAATAAACGGCAATCAGCCTAAGGAATAAACCACCTTTTAAATGGTTTATAACCAACATAAAAGCCCGAAGGCTGCTACCCTTCGGGCTTTTTTTGTGCTCATTAATGCAATGTTGTTGTCATCGTATCATTGCGTCAGTCATATTATAGCACACAAAAATAAGTATTGCAAGCATTAACTTAATTTTTTTCGTCTGAATTTCAGTAACAGAAAGGGTGTGCCAAATGACTTTTAACATCCTTCTTATCAAAACATATTATAACATAGAAAAAATATAATTACAAGTATTATTTTTCAAATTTTTTACGTCTGAAGATTAAGCTTAAAGTCCTTTTCGGCTTCACGCTTTTGGTCACGCTTAGCTATATCCTGACGCTTATCATAGAGCTTCTTGCCCTTAGCCAAGCCTATATCCATTTTAACGAGACTGCCTTCAAAATAGACCTTAAGCGGAACTATGGTCAGCCCCTGCTGCATTGTTCTGCCCTCAAGCTTATTAATTTCATATTTATGAAGAAGAAGGCGGCGTTCACGAAGAGGGTCATGGTTAAAGCGGTTGCCCTGTTCAAAGGGGCTAATGTGCATGCCCTTTATAAAGGCTTCTTTATTCGTAATGGAAATGTAGCTGTCCTTAAGGTTGCATCTGCCTGCGCGCATAGACTTAACCTCAGTGCCCTGAAGCTCTATTCCCGCCTGAATTGTTTCGAGAATAAAATAATCGTGATATGCTTTTTTATTTTGTGCTATTATTTTAACTGATTTTTTTGCCATATTTTTTCACCTTCAAGTCATCTAAAATTTGCCTCGGAACCTCTAAGCCGCCGTAGCCAGTACCCAGCTCAAGTCCCGGCTTGTTATCCCCGTGAAAGTCGCTTCCTCCCGAGGGAAGAAGGTCATACGTTCGGCAGAGAGACAGGACAAGCCGTGTTTCCTCTTCTGTGTGGGTGGAATAATAGCATTCCATACCCACAGCACCCCAGCAGGAAAAATCCGCCGCCATTTGCTCAAGCTCATCAATATTAAAGCCGTAGGCAAAGGGGTGGGCGACTACAGGCAGTCCGCCGCCGGTCTTTATAAGGGCTATAGCTTTTTCCGCTGTTAAAACCTCTCTTTTGACATAGCCCGGCTTTCCTGCGCCTATATATTTCAAAAAGGCTTCGTTCTTGCTTTCAGCATAGCCCTTCTCCTGCAAAAGACGGGCAAAATGGGCTCTGGTAACAACCTTTCCGCCGCTGACGGAAAGAAGCTCCTCATAGCTTAAGTCAAGCCCTAACCCCCTGAGCTTATTTATCATTTTCTTATTTCGTTTTATTCTTTTTTCCTTTAAATCGTCCAAAGCCGATACAAATTCCTTATTAGTTAAATCCAAAAACAGACCCACTATGTGAATTTCCCTGTTCTTATAAAGCGAAGAAAGCTCAGTACCGGCTATAACCTCCAAACCCGGAAAAGCCTTTGCAGCTTCAAGCGCCTCCCCTACCCCTTCAATTGTGTCATGGTCTGTAAGCGCTATCGTCTCCAAGCCGATTTCAGCTGCCTTGTTTATAAGCTCCGTAGGTGTCAAAGTTCCGTCTGAAACTGTTGAATGAGTATGAAGGTCTGTTTTATTCATAAATATTCTCCTAAAATAATATAATTATACAAAGGGTCAATACACAAAATTTCTTGAAAGGGTGACAGGCTGTGAGAAGAAAAAAGGAAACCGAAGCCAAGGGCTTAAACCCTGTTTTGGCTGTGTGCTTGTGTTCCGCTCTGGGTTATGCCATAACGGCAGCTGTGTTTTTAATTTACGCCGCACTGCTTACATATACCGATATAAGTGAAGGGTCTATGAAAATTGTTGTAACGGCAGCGGTCGGAGTGTCCGTAGTTATAGGGGGCTTTTTTGCCGCAAAGGCAATAAAAAAGCGGGGTATCGTGTGGGGCGTTTTGACAGGGCTTATGTGCGGCATTTTAATGATCATAACCGCCGTCTGCTTTAAGCCCGACTTCGCCCCAAGCCTTAAAACCGGAATTATTTTAAGCCTTTGTCTCTGCGGCGGAGGCGTCGGGGGAATAATAGGTATAAACTTTAAGTAGCCGACAGCTCCCCTTAAAAGGGGAAGCTTGTCGCCCTTAAATCTATGACAAAGCTTTAATATATATCTCCTCTGCCTTTTCGGCGAAAATCTGTGTTGAATAGCCCTGTGCGGTTTCATAAGCGGCTTCTGACATTTCCTTTCGGAAGGCTTCATCCTCCAAAACCTTTTCCGCAAAGGTCTTAAACTCTTCAAAGCTTTCATATTGAAAGCCGTTTATATTGTTTTTAACAACTCCGTCTATACAGGGGTCTTTTCTGCAAAGCGCCGGCAGTGAATTTGCAAGGGCTTCTATATAGGTAAGCCCCTGCGTTTCGCTTGTGGAAGCGCTGACAAAAAAGTCGCCTAACTTATAATATTTCCAAACATCGTCGGGCTTAATCATTCCCGTAAAAACAACGCTTAAGCCCTGACATTTTTTCTCCGCTTCAGCCTTAAGCTCCTTAAAATAAGGTCCCCCTCCGGCAATTAAAAGTGTAACGTCGCTGCGGTTAAGCTCTTTAAAATACTCTATAATTTCAGATACGTTTTTTTCTTTGGCAAGTCTGCCCAAAAAGAGCATTATTTTGTTTTCGGGCGGTATTTCAAGCTCCTGTCTCAGAGCTGCCTTTTCTTCCTCCGAAAGAACCTTTTCAAACCTTTCAAGCTCAATTCCCGTAGGCAAAACATAAAGCTCCTTGTGAACTTTGTATTCCGCAAGAAGGTTTTTAACCTTCTCCGTAGGGGCTATAACAGCTTTTACGGGCTTAAGAAGATTTCTCGTCAAAACCGAAACCACAACCTTCCCCAGTTTCTTGTTTGGACAGAAATAATGAGTATATTCCTCATAGACGGTGTGATATGTATGAACAACGGGAATTTGAAGCTTTTTGGCGATTGCAAGCGCCATAATATAGGTAGAAAACTCACACTGTGTGTGAATAATATCCGGCGCCCATTCAACAATTTCTTTATAATATCTGTGTTTTACAAAGCCTATTCGGGCTTCGGGGTAAATCGGCGCAGAAACGGAACGAATATAATAGGTTGTGTCGGTTTTGTGCGAACGCAGCTTCTCAGAAACAGTCAAAACCCTTACCTCGTGTCCCCTTTCTCTCAGCCGCCTTTCCAAATTGAGAACCGAGGTAACAACCCCGTTCACAGTGGGCGCATACCAGTCGGTAGCTATAAGAATTTTCATAAATACAATCTCCTTAACTTCTTCTTTACTAAGAAAAATGTTATTTAGACGCCACTTTTTCCTTTAAAGCCTCTTGAAGAAATTTAGAAACATTAAGATTTATTTTTTCAGCTTCATAATTAAGCCAAGCAGGTAAAGTTACATTTCTTCTGACCATTCTGTTATCGTACTTTTCCCGATACTCCGAAAAATTCACATCGACATATGTTAATACTCCTTTGGAATAATCAAAAATATCATCAGCTTCAGCTTCGGCTTTTGAAATTGCTTCTTCACTGTCAGAGGGTCTTGGAACGATTATACCTTCATTTTCATAAGTAATTCCCTTTGAAGCTATGGCGTCTCTTGCCATTTCTATAGCATCTACAAAGCTTGAGCCTTCTGTATAAATTTCAAAATCGGGAACAAAAACCAAACAACAATTGTCATTCTTTGCAATAAAAGTCGGATATGCTGTTTTCATAATAATATATTTTCTTATAAAATGCACTGATTAAACATTCAATTTCTTTATAAAAACCTCTTGTGTACTTGCAGAAAATTCTGCGTCTTTATGTTTTATAATTATATTACAAACAAAAAGCAAAGGAGAGATTTTTATGAAAACACGAAACTATTACACGCTTATGATGCTGCTTTGTTCAGCCGGTGCGGTTTTCGGGGGATTTATGCTTATAATAAGCTTCGGAACAGCTCTGCCCCTGAGATTATTAATCTGGGCTTTAACCCTGTGTTATATGCTTTTTGCGGCAAGGTACAAAAAATGCCTTGATGACATAGAGAGACGTGAAAAAGAGGAAAGGCATTTAAGACGTACAAACAACAAATGCCCCGAAAACAGCTATTACAACGGCATAAGAAGATCGGTTTAAATTTCAGTTAAAACAACCTTTTTGAGCAGCTCGTCAACAACCTCTTTGGACGCAGGCTTAGTACCCTCTGTGGTAACCGAGCCTGTGGAAACAGCCATACTCATTTTAGCGGTTTCTTCAAAGCCGTAGCCTCTTTCTGCCGAATAGGCGAAAACAGCCATCATAGCGTCCCCTGCTCCAACAGTTGACTTTGCTTCAACCTGAACCGCCGGGCTCTTATAAACCTTGTCTCCGTTAAAGAACAGAGCTCCGTCAGCTCCGCATGAAATAATAACGGTTTTAACGCCCTTTTCTATGAAATATTTACCCATTTCAACAAGCTCCTCCTGAGTTGCTTCAGTCTTTCCGAAAAACTTAAGCACCTCCGACTTATTGGGCTTTAAAAGGTCGGGAACAGCCTCCATAGCTAACCTAAAGGCTTCTCCGTCAATGTCCGAAAAAACTCTTGCTCCTTTTTCGTGAAGGGCAAAGGTTAAGTCACG
Source organism: Clostridiales bacterium (assembly GCA_021204175.1). Classification (GTDB taxonomy): domain Bacteria; phylum Bacillota; class Clostridia; order Lachnospirales; family CAG-274; genus JAJQCI01. The sequence continues at coordinate 14,171 of JAJPZT010000059.1, forward strand.
GTAAACGGTTTTTTCAACGCCGTGGGGAATGCTTCCCGAAAGAACGAAAATTGCGTTTTCATCAGCCATTCCCACAAGCTTTTCGAAAAGCCTGTTTTTTTCGAACTCCGTAATATGGGGTCCCGGCTCGTTAAGCTCCGTTTCTCCCCCTGTCAGGCTCAAAATCTTTGTGTTTGTACGGGTTTCGGCGTCTATATGAACAAAGGCAACGGGTATGCCGTTATCAACTAAGTCTCTTTCGAGCATCATTCCGAAATAGCCGCCTATATAGCCTGTGGCAATGGAGTTGCCCCCTAATGACAAAATCGTCTTTGAAGCGTTTATGCCCTTTCCGCCTGAGTCGTGAACGATATTGTAAATTCTGTTGATTTTGCCCACGTTAAAGCTGTCAACAACAGCTGTCTTGTCGATTGCGGGATTAAGTGTAACCGTAATTATCATAATTGCACCGTCCTTTTGTATTTTATATTTTGATTTTCTTCTGTTACCATAATTATACTATTTTAAAGCATATTTGTAAACCGTAAATTATTTTAAAAATTTTTTACTTTAACTGCCGCCTCCTCCGCCTTATGTCAGCTCCCGCCATCCAAAAAATTATACTCTGCCTGCTTTTTTAACCGCTGCCGGCTTATACCTCTCTGCCGAAATAATCGGAAATGCCTATAAAGATTGCCCATGCGATTTTTTTCTGATATTCCTCGGTATTTAAAAGTCTGTTTTCCTCGGGGTTTGACAAAAAGCCGCACTCAACAATAACAGAAGGCTTTTCAGCCCCCTTAAGCATGTAATAGCTGTCGTTTTCCTTGATTACCCTGTTGTTTTCGCCGTCCGCAAGCTCCTTTATTCGGCTTTGAATATCATCCGCAAGGGCTTTGCTTTCCTCCGAGCTTTTGGGGTAAAACACCTGTGCGCCCTTAACATCTTCGGAGGGATAAAAGTTTTGGTGAATGCTTACGAAAAGGTCAACCTCATCGTCTTGTGCTAAGCTTCTTCTTTCTCTTAAGTCGGCTCTTTTGCCCTCCGCCGGAGTTTCGTCATCGGTTCTTGTCATATAAACCCCTGCCCCTGCCTGAAGCAAATATTCCCTGAGAAATCCGGCAATTTTAAGATTAATTTCCTTTTCCTCCGCACCTTCCGAAACAACCTTCCCCGGGTCTGTCCCTCCGTGACCGGCGTCAATTAAAATAACCTTTTTTCAAGGGAAAAAACCTCTTCTCTTTCACCTGTCATACTGAAGCCAACCCCCAAAATCAAAAGCAGAAAATATCCGCAGGTCAAAATTTCTATCTTTCGTTTTTTCCAAAGCTCCTTAAGCCCTGTCACAAAAGCTCACTTCCTTTTTTATCGAAAAAATCCTTAAAGCGGTAATCCCCCATAGGCTTTTCTCTGTGAAAGCTCAAAAAGTTATCGTCCATTTCGGGATATATCTGCGCGTCCCATGGCTTTTCGGCATTCACAAGAACCTCGTCAGCCTTTATTCTTCCTCCGTTTTTGTCTATGAAGACGCCTCTTTTTAAGTCCTCGCAGATTTTTCCCTTAAAGGCTTGGGGCTTAAAATCCTCAAGGCATATATAGGCTCTTCCTCCGCATTTAAAAAATATAACCGGGTGTCTGTCAAACAAAAACACAAGAGGTGATGATATTCCCTTCATATCCGCCGCAGTTTTCAGGTCGGAAAAACCTTCTGAACCCCTCGTTTTGAAAATAAGCTTTGAAGTGAAAAAGCTTGTTATAACCGCCGCAAAATAAAATCTTTCACGACGAATAAGCATACTGTATTCTTCAAAATTAAGCCCTGTTTCAAAAACAGTGTTAAAGCCCCCGGCTCTCTCCCCCAAAAGCTCCCTATAGCCCAAGCGGCTGCCCCTTGACACGCCGAAAGCCTTATAATAAAACAAAAGCCTTAAGCCCCCTCCTGCCCTGACAGCCCGAAAAGCTTCACCCTTTAAGGGCTTGGCTTCGTCCAAAAGAACAGGCGCAGTTTTGTTTTTCGAAAGTTTCTGAAAGTAAATGCCCTCAAAGCCGTCCTTTAATGGGGCGTTGAAAATCAGGTCTATGCCCTCTTTGCCGAAATGTGCGTCAAAAAGAATATTCCCTTTAATTATGTTTTCCATGCTTTCAAGAATTGTTTTGCCCTTAACCCCTTCCTTTTCATCCCTCAAAAAAATTATGTTTCCCCTTAAGTCTCTGCAAAATATGCAGACCTTCCCCTCGTCGGTTAAATTAAGCGAAAAGCCGGGTCTAACTCCCGACATTACAGAGATTTCACCCGAAAGCCCTGTCTCGTTTCTTATTCTTTTTAAAAGCCTTCCGTCTTGATAATAATAGCAAATCATAGCCTGTTTTGTTTTTATTATGTAAGTCATTATAATCACTCCTCAATATAGCTTAGCTTCCCCTTTTAAGGGGAAGTACCTGCCCACAAGGGCAGGGGATAGGGTGCTTTCCTTGCCAAGCACTAATTGACGGTTTTGGAAGCTGTCGCATACAATAAATTATATGACGTTCATAAAATATTATTCTTTTGTCGATTACCCTTTATTGACATAGATAATTTTTAAAGCTATAATAAGCTTATGAAACCAATAGGAGGACGGGCTTTTGATTGAAGTTAAAAACATAAACAAAAAATACAAGGCAAAGGTTCTTGAAAACCTCTCCCTTACTGCGGAAAAAGGCGAATGTATAGGCATTTTGGGGGCAAACGGCTGCGGAAAAACAACCCTTTTGGAGATATTGTCGGGCAGCCGAAAGCCCGACAGCGGCGTTATAACCGTTGCGGGGAAAAACGCCCTTAAAAGCAAGGGACTGTTTTCGGAATATATAGGCTATGTTCCACAGGAAAATCCGCTGATTGGGGAGTTAAGCGTTAAAGACAACTTATGGCTTTGGTTTAACGGCTCGAAAAAAGAGCTTAACTCTGTCATAAATGAGGGAATTGTTAAACGTCTGGGGCTTGCGGAGCTTAAAGACCGCCGAACGGACAAGCTTTCCGGCGGTATGAAACGGCGTCTTTCAATAGCCATAGCCCTTTTGCACTCTCCCCCTGTTTTGATTTTGGACGAGCCCACCACAGCTTTAGACCTGAAGCTTAAGGCGGATATAAGAAGCATTTTAAAGGCATATCTTCAAAGCGGCGGAACTATAATTATGTCTACCCACGACGAGGGCGATTTAAAGCTCTGCACCCGCTTAATGCTTATGAAAAAGGGAAAGCTTCTTGAGCTTGACAAAAACATAACCCAAGGCGAGCTTTTAAGGCTCTTATAACAACCGAAAGGAAAGAATATGAACGAAAAAGAAAATAAAAAGGAAGAAACAAAAGCTAATGACAGCTTAATAAATGAAAATGAGGAAATAACCCCGGCTGACTTTAAGTTTGACCTTAAGTCACCCGAGGACGAAGAGGACAAAATCATAACAAGGGGCAACAGGCTTAAAATTGCCCTATATGCCCTTTGTTTTATTGCGGCGGCTGTGGTTATATCGGTTTTTGCCTATAACTATGCCCTTAAAAACCCTAAAAGTACAATAATAAAGGCATACAACAACACCTTGGAAGAGGTTTTGTCAGCCGACAGCAGTGAAATCGACACAGAAGCCCTCAAAACATTTTTAACCACTGTTCCCACTGAAACAGACCTTAAGCTGACCTATAAAGGCTCAGACAAAATCGACGGCTCTATGCCCATAAGTTTAGCCGGTTCGGGCTTAAGTGCCGAGGTTCTTTACGACCCCGTAAACAAGGAAACAGGGGGCTCGGTCAGCTTAAACTTAGGCTCAATGCCCATTGAAGCGGCAAAATTTTATGCGGATGAAACAACTCTTAAGGGCAAGGTTCCCCTTCTTGAAGAGGAATGGGTCAATATGCCCCTTAACAACATTTTTTCAGCCTACAACGCTTCGGTCCTTTCCGACCACTTGGGGGATTTTGAATATGCGGAAGACTTCAGCCTTAATATATTCTCGCTTTCCGAAATTTTAGATTCAACCTCGGTTTCGGAGCTTATGAGGGAATATCTGACCTCTGAAAGAGAGGTTTTTTCAAATCTTAAGGAAAATATGTCAGCGGCAAAATCCTCTCAAATCTATACTCTTGAAAACGGCAAAACCGCTCAGGGCTACAACGTAATTTTTAAAGGCTCAGACCTTAAAGCTCTGTTCAATGACATAGCGGATTTCGGCGAGGAAAAAACAGACTATCTTCCTGTTATAAGCGCCTTTATGCCTGTTATAAAGGTTATGACAGGAAACTATAACACTACGGCGGACGAGCTTTCGGCGGATTTGACATCCTCCGCCTATGAAGCCCTTCGTGCCTTTGCCGACAGCTTAACAGATGATTATTATACCCTTACGGTTTATGTCTATAAGAAAAAAATTGCCGGGGCTGAATGGCAGCTTAGCTTAAATGACAGTGAAGATAAAGGCTGTTCACTTGCTCTTTACTGCCCTACGGGCAGCATATCCGAAAAGCAGAGTCTTTCCGTCGATGTCCCCGATTTGTTAAGCTTAAGCTTAAATTCAGAGGATAGCCTTAACGAAAAAACGCTGTCGCTTGAAAGCGGCTTCACCTATTACAATGCACCTTACACCGCTTCTTTAAACACAGGCTATAACAAAGGCACTGCCGAATATACCGTTTCCGCAAATGTCTTAAACAGCGAAAACTCCGATGACTGCTATTCTTTCGCTTCATCGGGAACTCTTTCACAGACAGACACAACCTTTGACCTGTCTGCCCAAAATTTAAGCATAACAAGCGGTAATAAAAATATTATAACCCTTGACTTTGACACATCAATAAGCGAACTGACCTCCCAAATAGAAAAGCCCTCGGGATCTGAAATCAACCTTTTCACAATAAATGATGAAGAGCTTATGTCTCTCGTCAGTGAAGTAAGGTCAAACTTTCAAAGCCTTTTGGGAATGATCGCCCTTATGGGCTTAGGCAGTTAAGCTATGTTTTTACGTCTATTAAGAGCAGAGCTTAAACAGGCTTTAAAAAATGCACCTTATCTTTTGGTTGCCTTTGCGGTTTTGGGGCTTATCTGCGGAGGCTTTGTTCTGACAGGTGCAAAAAGCTTATATTCTAAAACAGACAGTAAAATTACAATTGCCCTTTACTACCCCGAAGACGAAGCAAGCGATCTTATGATTGCAGCCATAGAAAAAATGGACAGTGCAAAGCAGAATTTGGAGATAAAAAGGGTTGAAGAGAACGAGGTTCTGCCTATGGTTGAAAACGGGGAAGCCTACGGCGGAGTAATTATTCCCGATGATTTTGTGAAGGATATTATAACGGGGAAGAACACCCCTGCTACTGTGTATCTGCCCCAAAGCAATTCCGTCGACTCCCTTCTTGTGCGGTCATATTTAAGCGCCGGCATAGGTGATCTTGCGGCGGCTCAGGCTGCAATTTATGCCCTTTTGGAGTGCTTCGGCTACGGCAGTGACAAAACCGACCTTATAAACATAAACCTTGTTTATCTGAATGCCGCCTTTACCCGTGAGGATATTTTTAAGGATATAACATTTTCCGCCTCGGGCAGTCTTTCAACTCTTCAATATTACGCCGTCAGAGGGTTTATAATCTTTCTTATGCTTTTCGGCTCTCTTTTTTCAGGTGTGGGGCTTTCCTCTGAGGGGGCTGTAGGCTCAAGGCTTAAAGCTTTCGGCATATCAGCCTATAAACAGTGGCTTATAAGCCTAATAGTCCGCTTAATTCTCTACGGAGCTATTTCAGCTGTTATAGTGTCGGCAGCCTTTCTCCTGCCTGAAAGCCTAAACCTTGCACCTGAAATAAGTCTTCAATTTATAATAAGCCTTTTAAGCGTAATTATTTTCTGCGGAATTTTTTCAAGCGGTGTTTTAAGCCTTTTCGGCGTTTGGGGTTCTTTGGTTATATTTATATCAACCCTTATTTTTTCACTGCTTTCGGGAGCAATCCTCCCGGTAAGCTTTCTGCCGGAAAGAGTTCAGGCGGTTGCTCCCTATATGCCGGTTAAGGCTTTGGCTGAGGCTCTTTCTTCCGTTTACGGTTCGGAAACCGGTTCAACAGGCTTAATTGTTCCCATAGCGGCATTTTTGCTCATAAGTATAATAATTTTAATCAAAGACAGGTTAAACTGAAATGAAGCTATATTATTTTACGATTTTAATGTTTAAGAGATATTTAAAAAGCCCCGGCTTTGCGGCTGTCTTACTGCTGATTGTTTTGGGGCTTTTCGGGCTGCGGTTTTTGGGCTTCGGCGAGGATATAAAAATAAACGCCGCCATATACAGCGAAAGCGAAATTGACCTAAGTGCCTTTGCCGACTATGAGGGCGGTGTAAAATTCACCGTTTTTGAAAGCTTGGAAAAAATGGAAGAAGCCGTAATAAGCAAAAAATGCGAATGCGGATATTTTTTCACAGAAAAGCTTTCTGAAAGCTACAGCGGAGACGGCTTAAAAGGCTCAATAGTTTGTTATAAATCCCCCTCCACATCCTTTGACAAGGTGGTAAACGAAATAATTTTTTCCGAGCTTTTCAAGGGCTACGCCGAGGACATAGGCTTAAGCCTTTCCGCCGAAAAGGGCTTCACCGATAAAGCCGCCTTTAAGGAAGCCTATAACCGCTTTTTAAACGAGGACGCTGTCATTTCTCTTTCTTATGAATATACAGAGGGGTCTGCTTCTGAAGAAGCAAACATAAACGCTTTTTCATATTTAAGGGGAATTTTAGGCATTTTTGTAATGATAGGTGCTCTTTCGGGAGCTTTCAGAGCTTATAAGGATCAAAAAAACGGCATTTTAAAGACTCTGCCGCCGTATAAAAAGGCACTTTTGACATATTCTTATTTTGTTGTTCCTTCCTTGCTTTGCGGAGCGGCGGTGGGAGTTGGACTTTCTTTAAGCGGTTCATTTTCGCCCAAAGAGGAAATAACAGACGCTTTAGTTTTTTCTCTTTCTGCGTCAATGTATGCAGCTTTAATATATGCCCTTTTGCCCGGTTCAAAATCTCTAAGTGCGGTTTTGACTTTTCTGCCCCTTGCCTGTCTTATATTCTGCCCTGTTTTTACAGACATTTCGGCTGTAATAAGACCTGCCGTCTACATCCAAAAGCTTCTTATTCCCACATATTATATAAACAGGGAAGCCCTCGCTCCCCTGATAATCTGCCTTATACTTTCATACCCCTGTATGACCGCAAGGTTTTATCTTCAAAAGCAATAAAACCGAAACACATTTCTAAGCTGATTTTAATTTTTGCATAATGACATTCTTATTTAAATAGTTTATATTAATAGCTGTAAACAGAAAAACACACACACAACTGTTTATATCATAATTTTTTCTCCCTTTCTTAAAATTATAAAAGCAAAGTCAGGATATGGTCGCCGCCATATCCTGTTTTGTTTATGGAAATATTTTTATAAGCCGAGACAAACCTATTTTTCCCGACACATAAAAACGGCTTCGGATATTAACCGAAACCGCTGTCTTTTATTATGATTTTTCGCTTTCTTCCGCTTCCGCCAAAAGCTCTCTAACCTTTTTCGCCTGTCTTTTTTTGATGTGAGCGCCTACAATTTCAGATACATCCGAAATTGTCATAAAAGCGCTTGCATCATCGTCTCTTATAAGTCTTTTAAGCTCGTGAAGCTCCACTCTTGTTACAACACAGTAGAGAACAACCTTTTTTCCGCTTATAAGCCCTTCGCCTTCAAGCATAGTGACGGTTCTGCCCAGCTTATCATAAATTGTATTGGCAATTCTCTTTCCCTCGTTGGTTATAATCATAACCGCCTTACCCTGTTCGAAGCCGGACTCCACAAAGTCAACAACCTTAGAGGTTATGAAGTAGGTCAGAAGGCTGTACATAGCCCTGTCCATAGTGAAAACCAAGCCTGCGCAGCCGAATATAACAACGTTGCATATAAGCACAAACTGCCCTACCGAAATAGAATATTTTTTGCTGACAAGAAGTGCAAGAGATTCCGTTCCGTCAAGACAGCCGCCGCCTCTTAAAACAGAGCCTACGCCTACCCCCAAAAATACGCCGCCGAAAACAGCCGCCAAAAGGGGGTCGTCTGTTACGCTTTTGTCAAGACTTCCGAAAATTTCAAGAAACGCCGAAAATATAATCATTGCGGCTCCGGCTCTTAAAAGAAATCTCTTTCCCATTTGCCTGAAGCCCAAAAACAAAAAGGGCAGATTTAAAATAAATACCAAAATACCCAAGGGCAGGCTGAAAAGCTGATGAATTATTATGGCAACGCCTGTTATGCCGCCGTCCAAAATAAGCACAGGCACTAAAAAAAACTCAAGCGCCGCCGCGGCAATTATTGCGCCCAAAACCAAAAGCAGCAAATTTGATATATAATAAAGCGGTGAATTTTTCTTAAACAAAGGCATAGCCCTAAGACCTTCTTTCCCTTACATCAATAATTTTTACAATTCAATATTTCCCTTTAAATCCTCAGGGGTGGTTATTTTTATGTTATAATATCCCCCTTCAACAATTCTTACCTTTTCTCCCAAAAGCTCAGCCGCCATAGCGTCGTCGGTTAAAACAGCCTTTTCTTTCGCCGCCTTTTTATAGGCTTTTTTGATTAGGTCTGTTTTAAAAGCCTGGGGCGTTTGGGCATTCCAAAGGGCGCTTCTGTCGGGAGTTGCTTTAACAAAGCCGTCCTTGGCAATTTTGACAGTGTCCTTGCTTTTAACCGCCATAACACAGGCTCCCCATTTCTTGACCGCCTCTATAACCCTTAAAATATCATCGTTTTTAATAAAGGGTCTTACTCCGTCATGAATTAAGACGTACTCGCAGTCCTCGGAAAGGGCTTCGATCCCCTTGACAACGGAGTCCTGACGCTCTTTTCCGCCGCTCACAACTGTTTTCAGCTTGTCAACATCCTTTAAAATGTCCAAACAGGTCTTTATATGCTCTTTTCCCGTCACAACAACAATTTCGTCTATTTTTTTGCAGTTTTGAAATTTTTCAACCGTATGCCTAATTATAGGCTCGTCATTCAAAAGCAAAAACTGCTTGGGAATATCCGTTCCCATTCTTTTTCCGCTGCCTGCGGCAACAATAACGGCTCCGACCTTTCCCATAAAACATCACCTTCAAAATCTTATGACAGCTCAAGCATTTTATCCAGAGCCAAAACAGCCAAAGCCGCCGTCTCATCGTCAACGCTTACCTGTCTCTTAAAATTGCCCTCTCTTATTTCGCAAAGAGTTTCGTATAAATTTTCAGTGTTAATCTTGTTCATATTTCGGCAAATGCTGTTTGAGTCGAGAAGCTTAATTTCTTTTCCGGGGTTGTCGTGGGCAATTCTTTCCACAAGGTTCTTTTCCGTTCCTACAAGGAACTTGCTGCCGTCGGGAGCACCCTTCACAACATTTATAATAAACTCCGTTGAACCTTTTCCGTCAGCTTCCTTAACAATGTCATATCTGCACTCGGGGTGAAGAAGCACCTTATAGCCCTCGTTTGCCTTCTTTGCTTCAAAAAACGTCTCGTCGGTTATAAAGTGGTGAACGTGGCAGTAGCCGCCCCAAAGCACTATTTTAACCTTGTCAGCCGGGCAGTTTAAATAAAGCTCGTCTTTAAGCTGATTGTATAAAGCCATTTCATCAAGAGAAACGCCTAAGTCAACCGCCGTATTTCTTCCCAAATTTTGGTCGGGCAAAAACAAAACTATTTTTCCGCTGTTTAAGCCCCATTTCAGGATTTTGGGCGCATTGCCGGAGGTAACAACCGTTCCGCCGTATTTTCCGCAGAACGCCTTAACCTCAGCCTTTGAATTTACATATGTAATGGGCAAAATTCTGCCCTTTCCGAACTTCTCCTCCAAAAGCTTCATGCAATTTTCTGCGCTTTTTCTGTCTGCCATATCCGCCATAGGGCAGCCTGCAGATCTTTCAGGAAGCAGAACCCTCTGACCCTTTTCGGTCAAAATATCGGCTGTTTCCGCCATAAAGTGCACTCCGCAAAAAAACAATATATTCAGCCTTTTTATTTTCAGCCGCAAGCCTTGCAAGCTTTAATGAGTCGCCTACCGCGTCGGCACACGCCACAATCTCGTCCGGCTCATAATGATGAGCTAAAATATAGAGCTTATCTCCCATTTCCTTTTTTATTTTTTGAATTTCTTTAAGCATTTTTCTCCTCCAAATTAAGGAACCCTTCCATTCCTGTCTTGCTACAAAAATACTAACACAGACCTTAAAAAAAGTCAAGGGAAAGGGCTTAACTGAATAATTAAAAGTCTCTTCCCCTACTTTTCCTCATTTTCTTTATTTTCGTACATCTCCTTTACGGAGTGTATATACTGCTCTGCGGCGGCTTGTGCATCTTCAAAAATACGGTTAAGGCTTAAAGCCGCTTCCGCAATAGACCCTGCCTCGCTTAAACGAATTGTTTTTTCCTCAAGCTTTTCCTTAAGCTCTTGGTTTTCTTTGCGAAGCCCTTTTTCATTTTGCTGAAGGGCATAAATAATTTCTATAAGCTCGGTGCGGTTCATTTTCCGCAGTTCCTTTTCTTTATCAGCCAATTTTTTGCGTTCCTTCCTTATAAAAATCAAGTGCTCGGGTTAGTTTTAATAATTATAATCCTGTTGATATTCATTTGTCAACAGATATATTTTGAACTTTCTCCGCATTGACCGCAATAAAAAAAGGCTTCGCCGCTGCGGAGACCGAAAACAAAAAATATGTATATGTATGATAGGCGAAAGAACGCCTAATCATCTGCGAGAGCTTTTTTAAGCTTCAACAGGGCTTTTTTCTCGATACGGCTGACATAGCTTCGGCTTATGCCGAAAATATCGGCAATTTCCCTTTGGGTCATTTCCTCATTTTCCGAAAGAGCATAGCGCAGAGCTATAATCTGCCTTTCCCTTTCTGTCAGGTTCTCGTTAATGCAGCTTAAAAGACTCTTCATTTGAAGCCGTATCTCCACCTCCTCCGCTATGGGCAGCCTGTCGTCGGCTATTCTGTCCTGAAGGGCAACCTCGCTGCCGTCTTTGTCAAAGCCAACAGTGTCCTGTAGGGAACAATCCTTTCTGTGCCGCTTGTTTCGGCGAATATACATCAGAATTTCATTTTCGATACACCTGGCTGCGTAAGTGGCAAGTCTGACTTTCTTTTGTGAGTTGTAGGTGTTTACGGCTTTTATTAAGCCTATGGAACCTATTGATAGAAGGTCTTGAAAGTCGCTTTGAAAGTTTATATATTTTTTGGCTATGTGGGCAACAAGGCGGAGGTTGTGTTCGATAAGAGTGTTTTTGGCTTGTGTATCGCCGTTTTCTGCCTTTTGTATATACTCCTGTTCCTCTTCGGGGGTAAGAATCGGGGGAAAAGAGGTTTGAAGGTCGGAATATAAGGACAACTTTCTCACATCCTTAAAGGCGTATTTTACAGTATATTCCTTAAAGGAGAGGTCTGTGCCTGTCAAAAGCAAATTAAAACAGAGCTAATTGCTGCGTCAACAACAGCACCGTGTATAAAATTAACCAAATAATATTGACGGATGAATTGTCACAAAAATTTTAATCAGTATTTTTTCTTCAAAATCGAACAAACTATATAAAAATACAAGTTGTTTGGAGGAGATTTTATTGATTAAGGGAAAAATTGCCATAATAGGGTCGGGGTTTGTAGGTTCAACCACCGCATACACGTTATTTTTAAGCGGACTTATAAACGAAATCGTTCTTGTGGACGTAAACAGAAACAAAGCGGAGGGCGACGCTATGGATTTAAACCACGGCTTGCCCTTTGTGTCGCCTGTGAAGGTAACCGCCGGAGACTACAGCCTAATAAAGGACTGCGATATGGTCATAATTACCGCCGGAGCAAACCAAAAGGAAGGGGAAACACGAATTGACCTTTTAAAGCGAAATTACGTTATTTTCAAAAGCATAGTTGACGAAATTGTGAAATACTGCACAGACGACACGATTTTAATGGTGGTCTCCAACCCCGTTGATATTTTGACCTACGTAACCTACAAGCTGTCGGGCTTTTCTAAGAGAAAGGTTTTCGGCTCGGGAACGGTTTTGGACACAGCCCGTCTCAAATATATAATAGGCGAACACACAAACATTGACGCCAGAAACGTCCACACCTACATCATCGGTGAACACGGCGACTCGGAAGTCCCCACGTGGAGCTTGACCCGTTTGGCAGGCTTAACAATCGAGGACTACTGCCTGAAGTGCGGTTCCTGCGACGATATAAACTGCTGTAAAGACGATTTTTATCACGAAACCAAAAATGCCGCCTACGAAATCATAAGCAAAAAAGGCGCTACCTATTACGCCATAGCCTTGGCGGTACGCCGAATTTGCGAAGCAATTATAGGTGACGAAAACTCAATTTTGCCCCTTTCCGGAGTTTTTGAAGGGGAATACGGAATTAAGGATATTTGTCTCAGCGTTCCCACTGTTGTAAACGCCAACGGCGCAAGCCGAATTTTGGAGCTGCCCTTCTCGGACGTTGAAATTGCGGCTTTGAAAAACAGCTCCGAAACATTAAAGGGTTATTGTAAGGAATTGGGATTATAATTTAGAATTATACAACTATCAAGCCTTCGGTAAAATCGGAGGCTTTGTTTTTTGCGTCTCTGAGCCCTGTTGAAAAAATCTCCTTTTCCAAAATTTTCTTTGCATTACCGTCAAGCCCTTCGGCGTCCTTTTTTACATTTATAATTACGGGAGCTTTTGCCTTTTCTTTAAGCTCCGATAGAAGCCCCTTTGCTTCTTTTTTAACGCCCAAAACCCTGATATAAGGGGCTTGGGGCAGGGGAAAAACATCTTCCTTTTTTATGTCAAGAAGTATATGGGCAATTGCCCTTTTAAGCTTGCTTTCAGTATATCTTTTTGACTTTAGGGCTGAAACAAGCCCCTCTACACTTTCAAAACCGGCATTTTTATAAATTTTGTTTTCGAGCCCCTCTGTTATGTCGCAGATATTTTCAAGCCCCTCGGGCTTAAGCCTTAAAATCAAATACTTCAAAGCCTCTTTATAGTTTTCAAGGCTCGGCTGCTTTTCTCCGAAATGCTCCTTATAAAGGCTGTATGCACTTATGGGAACAGCAGCTTTAACCTCCTCAAAAAGCCCCTCCCCTATTGACCGTCTTACTGCCGCCCCCGACGAAAATTCACCCTTAAATTCCGGGTCGTTATACCCTGAGCCTATTCTCTGAATACCGGCTGCTGTAAGAGGGCAGTTTTTAACCTTAATTGCTTTTAAATATTCCAAAGCCAAAATATTGTTGGGCTTATTGAAAATGCCTTCGGGAAAGTCGAAAATCTGTCTTAAGGCAAGCTCTCTTGCTTTGGGAAAGCTGAAACCCTCATTGCTGAAGCCCCTAAGGGATGTTTTAAACTCATCAGGCTCAAGGCTTAAAACCTCAGCCGCTTTTTCAAGGTCTTTAAGGCTCTCCGCTTCAACCCCGAAAGCCATATGAGAAAAAATTCCGGCTTTTTCTATTGTTTCAACCGAACCCCATGCGAAAGCGTCTGCCGCCGAAGAAGCGAAAATTACAGGCAGCTCAATAACAATATCAGCTCCGTTTAAAAGAGCCGCCTTTGTCCTCAAAAATTTGTCAAAAACAGCCGGTTCCCCTCTCTGACAAAATGACCCCGACATAACAACCCCGGCAAAATCACAGCCTGTCCTCTTTTTGGCTTCTTCTATTATATATTTGTGTCCCCTGTGAAAGGGGTTAAATTCCGCCGCAATACCTACGCCCTTCATAAAGCCCGTCTCCTTAAAACTTTAATTATACCCTCATTATGCATTATTTAAAGCTTTATGTCAATATCAATATATCTATCTCACTTATCATATTCATAAAAATTAGTAACAGTTCAGCCAACCATTCGCTAAACGTCTGCTACGCATCCTTCGCAGCTACGCTGCTCTGTTTAGCTCATTATTTGGCGCTCCGCTCGTGTCTTATTTTCAGCTTTTGCATATAAATATGCACAAGCTAAAAATAAAAGACACGGCTGAACTGTTACAGAAAATTTAGAAATTTATTATTAAATATAGTAAATATTGCTTGAAACTTTACGTAAAAGTGGTATAATTAAGGTTGAAGGTTATTAACTTTACCGAAAAACATAAAAACGAAGGGAGTTTTTAAAATGGCTTTTTTAGACACAATTAAAGAAAGAGCAAAGGCAAACAAAAAGACAATTGTTTTGCCCGAATCTATGGACAAGAGAACTTTTGCCGCTGCCGAGCAGATTTTGAAAGAGGGTCTTGCTAACCTGATTATCATAGGCACGCCCGAAGAAATCGCTGAAAACGGCGCAGGCTATGACATAAGCGGAGCAACAATAGTTGACCCCTTTAACGACCCCAACAAGCAGAAATATGTTGACAAATTCGTTGAACTCAGAAGCAAGAAGGGCGTAACCCCTGAAATCGCAGCTAAAACTATGGAAGACGATTATATGTATTACGCTTGCCTTATGTGTAAGTGCGGAGACGCAGACGGTGCTGTTTCAGGCGCTTGCCACTCAACAGGCAACACAATCCGTCCCGCTTTGCAGCTTCTTAAAACAAAGCCCGGTATCAGCAGCGTTTCAGGCTATTTCCTTATGGAAGTTCCCAACTGCGACTTAGGCGAAAACGGTCTTTTCGTATTTGCAGACTGCGCAGTAAACACAGACTTCGACGCACCCAAGCTTGCAGAAATTGCCGAGCTTTCAGCAGAGAGCTTTAAGATGTTAGTAGGCAAAGAGCCCAAGGTTGCTATGCTTTCATATTCTTCAAAGGGCAGTGCAGCTCATGCAGACGTTACCAAAGTTGCAGACGCAGTTAAGCTTGTTAAGGAAAAATGTCCCGATTTGGCAGTAGACGGCGAGCTTCAGCTTGACGCAGCTTTGGTTGAAAGCGTTGGTCAGAGCAAAGCACCCGGCAGCCCCGTAGCAGGCAAAGCAAACACTCTCGTATTCCCCAGCCTCGAAGCAGGAAATATCGGCTATAAGCTTGTTCAGCGTCTCGCTAAGGCTGAAGCATACGGCCCCGTTCTTCAGGGTCTTTCAATGCCCGTAAACGACCTTTCAAGAGGCTGCTTCGCAGAGGACATCGTAGGCGTTGTTGCTATAACAGCCGTTCAGGCTCAGCTTTAATAATTACATATAAAGGAGATTAAAAACCTATGAAGATTTTAGTTTTAAACTGCGGCAGCTCATCTCTTAAATATCAGCTTATAGATATGGATACAAACGAAGTTATGGCTGTAGGTCTTTGCGAAAGAATAGGCATTGACGGCAGACTTAAGCACGAAGCAGGGGACAAGGAATTTATAAGCGAAGATCCCCTTCCCGATCATGACGCAGCCGTTACAGCTGTTATGAATGCCCTTTTGGATAAAGACCACGGCGTAATTTCAGACATTTCCGAAATCGGCGGCGTTGGTCACAGAGTTGTCCACGGCGGCGAAAGCTTTGCTTCCTCAGTTGTTATTACCCCCGAGGTTAAGGCAGCTATTCAGGACTGCTCAAAGCTTGCTCCTCTTCACAACCCCGCAAACCTTATCGGTATTAATGCTTGCGAAAAGCTTATGCCCGGTGTTAAGCAGGTTGCCGTTTTCGACACAGCCTTCCATCAGACAATGCCCGAAAAGGCTTATCTCTACGGTCTGCCCTACGAGCTTTATGAAAAGCATAAAATCCGTAAATACGGCTTCCACGGAACAAGCCACAAATATGTAACTCAGAAATGCGCTGAGCTTATGGGCAAGCCCGTTGACGAAATCAACATCATCACCTGCCACTTAGGCAACGGCGGTTCTCTTGCAGCTGTTAAAAACGGCAAATGCGTAGACACAACTATGGGTCTTACACCTCTCGCAGGTATCATTATGGGTACACGCTGCGGCGATATCGACCCCGCTATCGTAAACTTCCTTATGGAAGCAGAAGGCTTAAGCGGCAAGGACGTAGACAACATTATGAACAAGCAGTCAGGCGTTTTGGGTCTTTCAGGCGTTTCTTCAGACTTCCGTGACCTTGACGCAGCTGCAGCAGAGGGCAACAAGAGAGCAAAAATCGCTCTTGACGCTTTCCACTACAGAGTTGCTAAGTTCATCGGCGAATACCTCGTTGCCATAAACGGCGCAGACGCTATCGTATTCACAGCCGGTATCGGCGAAAACTCAGGCTCTACCAGAAAGGCTATCTGCGACTACCTTTCATTCTTAGGCGTTGAGCTTGACCCCGAAAAGAACAGCCAGAGAGGCAAGGCTCAGATGATTTCCGTTGAAAGCTCACCTATTAAGGTTTATGTTATCCCCACAAACGAAGAGCTTATGATCGCTCAGGATACAAACAGACTTATCAACGGCTGATTAAAGCTTAAAATATAATTTTCAAGAGGATTTTTTCTCAGACAAATGAGGAAAAATCCTCTTTTTTTCGTCTTAAACACAAAGTTTTCAAAAACGTTATAAAAAACTTTTCATACTTTGCCTTAACTGCCAAAATATTCCTGTGCAGTTCAATCATATATTCTGCATTTTTCTCGAAATCATTTTATGCTTGAAAACAAAGGCAAAGAGGGTTATAATAGGTAAATAAAAAGGAAAGTGGGAAAAAGTATGAAAAAGCTGAGACTGATTTACAATCCATATTCGGGCAGCCGAACCTTCGGCGAATACCTAGACCTTATAATAGGTCAGCTGCAAAATTCGGGATATGAGGTCTGCCCTTTCAGAATAGGCGGCAGTCTGCCCCTTTCGGAAGCTTTCGGCTCTGAGTTTTCGGCTTTTGCCGCTGCCGGAGGAGACGGAACAATAAACATTGTTCTTAATCACATTATGAACAAGGGCTTAAATGACATTCCCTTAGCTGTTTTTCCTTCGGGCACAGCCAACGACTTTGCTTCTTTCTTAGACCTTCCTCAAAGCCCCGAGGAAATCTGCAAAATTATAGGCGAAAACAGAACTGTTCCCTTAGACGTAGGAAAAGCCGGCACGAAATATTTCATAAACGTCTGCGCCGGAGGGCTTTTTTCAGACATAAGCTCAATTATTGACAATAACCTGAAAGCCAACATAGGCAGGCTTGCCTATTATATAGAAGCCGTTCGGCAGATTACGGAATATACCCCTTTGGAGCTTAAAATCACTACTTCGGAGGGAAAGATTTTTCACGAAAAGGCGGTTTTGTTTTTGGCTCTCAACTCATCGGGTACGGGAGGAATTAAAAATCTGACCCCTGCCGCCGACATGCAGGACGGCAACTTGGATTTTTTGTTTTTCAGAGACTGCGATGTCCTTGAAGTGCCAAAGCTTTTGATACAATATTTCAAGGGTGAGCTTCCCAAAAACAAAAATATACTTCACTTTAAAGACAAAAGCGTCAAAATAGAATGCTTCGGCGGAAAAACCACCACCGACATCGACGGCGAGGTGGGAGACAACCTCCCCTTAACAATAGAAAACATTCCCAAAGCAATCAAACTCTTTTTATAAACTCAGGAGGAAACTAAAATGGATTTTAAACAAAAAATTGCGGAGCTAAGAGCTCAGGCGGATGAACAGCCTGTTGAAACGATATTTTCGGGCATAGAAATTCCCAAGGCGGCAATGGGCGATTATGCCTACCCCTGTTTTAAGCTTTCAAAGGCTTTGAGAAAGGCTCCCCCTTTAATTGCGTCGGAGATTTCTTCAAAAATAGAAAAGCCCGATTTTATAGAAAAAATAGAAATTGTGGGGGGCTATCTTAACTTTTTCGTAAACAAGTCGGCTATAGGCTCGGCGGTTTTGGATAAAATTCTTTCAGAGGGAGAGGACTATATAAGGTCCGAAGAGGGCAAGGGCAAAACAGCCGTTGTGGATTATTCCTCACCCAATATAGCCAAGCCCTTTCATATAGGTCATCTTCGTTCAACTGTTATAGGAAACTCAATCTGCCGAATTTATGACACATTGGGCTGGAAAACAGTGGGCATAAACCATTTGGGCGACTGGGGAACACAGTTCGGAAAGCTTATTTCGGCTTATACACGCTGGGGCAAAAAAGAGGACGTTGAAGAAAAAGGCATAAGCGAGCTTAACCGCCTTTATGTTCTCTTCCACAGTGAAGCGGAAAAACACCCGGAGCTTAATGACGAAGCAAGAGAAAATTTGGTTAAAATGCAGAACGGCGACCAAGAGGCTTTGTCTCTTTGGAAGTGGTTTGTGGATATTTCAATGCGTGAATTTCAGCGTGTTTACGATATGCTTGATATAACATTTGATGCCTGTACGGGAGAAAGCTTTTATAACGACAAAATGCCTGCTGTAGTTGAGGAAATAAAGTCAAAGGGCATTTTGAAGGAAAGCGACGGGGCTATGATTGTTGACCTGTCGGATTATAAAATGCCGCCATGTCTTATTCTTCGCCGTGACGGCGGAACTCTTTACCCCACACGTGACATAACCGCCGCTCTTTACAGAAAAAAGACCTATGACTTTTCAAAGTGTATTTATGTAACCGCCATTGACCAAAATCTTCACTTTGCACAGTGGTTTAAGGTTTTGGAGCTTTTGGGCTATGACTGGGCAAAGGACGAGCTTGTTCATGTTCCCTTCGGCTTGGTGAGCTTAGGAAATGCCGGAAAGCTTTCCACAAGAACAGGCAATGTTGTGCTTATGGAGGACGTACTTAAAGAAGCAATTTCAAAGACAAAGGCAATTATAGAGGAGAAAAACCCCGACCTTGAAAATAAGGATCTGGTTGCTTCGGAGGTAGGCATAGGGGCTGTTATTTTCGACAATATGTATAACGGCAGAATTAAGAATATCGCCTTTGACTGGAACAAGATTTTGAATTTTGAGGGCGAAACAGGGCCTTATGTTCAGTATACCCACGCAAGAGCCTGTTCCCTTCTTAAAAAAGCGGGCTTTGAAAAGCCTATTGAAAAGGTTGACTATTCCGAAATTTCAGACCCCTCGTCTCAGGCGCTTATAAAGGCTTTGGGAGATCTTCCCGGTAAGGTTTCGGAGGCTGCGGAAAAATATGAGCCCTATATAATTTCACGTCAGCTTATAGAAATTTGCCGTTCCTTCAACCGCTTCTACAGAGACAACTCCGTTTTAGGCAGTGAGGGAGCAGCAAGAAACGCCCGTCTCTCTTTGGTTTGGGCAGCAAAAACAGCAATCAAATCAGGACTTTACCTCTTGGGAATTAAAGCCCCTGAGCAAATGTAAAATATCTCGCAAAAATGCTTGCTTGTTAAATATATAAATGTAAATATTAAGGAAAGTGATATATATGTCTAAAAAAACAAAGGGCATAATTTTAATAATATGCTCAGCATTCTTTTTTGCCCTTATGAATATGTTTGTAAGGCTTTCGGGGGACTTGCCTTCGATACAAAAAAGCTTTTTCAGAAATTTCGTTGCCCTGTTTTTCGCCTTGGCAGTGCTTTTGAAGAACAGAACAGATTTGTCACCGGTAAAGGGCAACGTAAAATTTCTTCTTATACGTTCCGTTTTCGGCACAATAGGCATTTTGGCAAACTTCTACGCTATTGACCATATGATTTTGACGGACGCTTCAATGCTTAACAAGCTTTCGCCCTTTTTCGCGGTAATTTTTTCCGCAATATTCTTAAAGGAAAGGGTTCGCCCCTGGCAGATGCTTGCGGTAATCGGAGCGTTTATAGGCAGTCTATTTATAATAAAGCCAAGCCTTGAAATAGAACAGGTTTTCCCCTATATTATAGGCTTTATCGGCGGTATGGGAGCCGGTGCGGCTTATACCGCAGTAAGACATTTAGGCAGCCGGGGCGTACCCGGCGGAGTTATTGTCTTTGTGTTTTCGGCTTTCTCCTGTCTTTTCTGTCTGCCCTTTGCCTTAGCTTCATACGTGCCTATGAGCCTTGCGCAGATAGTTCTTCTGCTTTTCGCCGGTCTTTCCGCCACAGGGGGACAGTTCTGCATAACCTATGCCTATACCTACGCTCCGGCAAGAGAGATTTCGGTTTATGACTATACACAAATTATATTTTCGGCGGTTCTGGGCTATTTTGTTTTGAGCCAAACTCCCGATTTATACAGCTTTTTGGGCTATGTGATTATATGCTCAATGGGTATTCTGAACTTTCTCTTTAATAAAAAGCACAGTAACCAAACTGTAACACAAAAGTAATCTTTTGGTAATATAAAAAACGAAAAAGTAATTTGACTTATGATGATTATAGTTTATAATAATGGTATATAGTATGAGAAACTTTTCACAGGAGTTATTCTAAAGCTTTCTTATCAGAGGTTATAATAATGAAAAAACTTTTTTTATGCTTTGTTTTAATATTATCTCTGCTGTTTACGGGCTGTTCACTGTTTTCTTTTGAGGATAGTGAAAACTATGCTATGACAATTGACGGAGAAAAAATTTCCGTAGGAGAATTTTCCGTCTATCTTTATGAGCAAAAAGCTACCTTTGAGCAGACAGGAGGCACCGATATTTGGGAAACGGACTTTAACGGAACCCCTGCCGCAGATGTTGCAAAGGAAAACGCCTATAATTCAATAATTTATGTTAAAACAGCCTGTAAAAACGCCGGGGATGTAGGAGTTTCTCTCACCGATGAGGATAAAGCCGAGGCAGAAAGCCTTGCGGAGGAAACCCTTGAAAAAATGAATGCCGATTATGTTGCTTCCGTTGGCTTAAGCTCAGAGCAGACCGCCGAAATTATGGAGGAAATTATTCTTCATCAAAAGGTTATGGAGTCTGTCACTAAAACATTTCTTTTAAGCGAAGCAGACTACAGCGCATATATAGATGATTATCAGGCTGAAAACCCCGACGACGATACCCCCAGGGCTTATCTCGAAAGCTCAATGAGAGAAGCCTATATTAAGGATAAAAAAGATGAGATTTATAAGGAACAGATTAAAAGCTGGGCTGAGGACACAGTTGTTGAAAAAAATGAAGCCGTTTGGGCTGAAATTGATATAACAGTGTTGTAAGAGTAAGCATAAAGGGGCTGTGAAAAAATTGAATTTTCACAGCCCCTTTTTTGAGGTCTTATTTCTTCAGCATAGCGTCCTTTTCGGTCAAGGTTCTTATAACCCGACAGGGATTTCCTGCGGCAAGGCTGTTTGGGGGAACATCTCTTGTGACCACACTGCCTGCCCCTATAACCGACCCCCTGCCTATTTTAACCCCGCCGCAGATAACCACGTTTGAAGCTATCCAGCAGTCGCTTTCAATAATAACGGGCTTTGCAAATTCTATAACTTCCGCTCTCTCTTCTGCAAGGAAAGGATGAAGAGCGGTTGCGATTGTGCAGTTAGGTCCGAAAAGCACTCTGTCGCCTATATTAACGGGACAGCAGTCAAGAACGGTCAGATTAAAGTTGGCGTAGCAGTTCTTTCCGAAGGTTGTAAAAACGCCGTAGTCAAAGCTTACAGGCCCCTGAAGATAGGTTCCCTCGCCCATATTGGGCAGAAGCTCCTTTAAGATTTGCTCTCTTTTTTCATATTCATCCTCATAGGTGCGGCTATAGTCCAAAGAAAGCCTGTGAGCCTTTTCTCTTATTTTTGTAAGCTCCTCGTCTCCGGGATAATACATTTCCCCTGTTATCATTTTTTCAAGCTCTGTTTTTTTATTCATTTTTTTCAGTTTCCTTTCGTAAAAATGCAACAGTTCAGCCAAATAATTCGCTAAACGTCTGCTTCGCATCCGTCGCCGCTAAAGCGGCTATCTTTTAGCTCATTATTTGGCGCTCTGCTCGTGGTTATAAAAAGCTCCTTTAGTGTACAAGTACACACAGGAGCTTTTTATATTAACCACGGCTGAACTGTTGCGAAAGACGCCCCCGAGGGTCGGTCGGGGGTGTCTTTTTAAGTTTAATTAGCTGTATATAGTGATTTCATATTATGAGAAATCATATGAAGCTTTAAGAACCTTAGTAAGTATTTTAGCTGCGTCGCCTGCGTCAATTGTTCCGTTTCCGTCAACGTCTGCTGTGTCTGCGTCTACGTTCCACTCAGCGTTTGCGGAAGTATTTCCTGAAATTACATACTGAAGAAGTGCTGCTGCGTCGTTTGCCGTAAGCTTTCCGTTTCCGTCAACGTCGCCCTTGTCGCCTGTTGTTACGGGAGCTTCCGTTGTGGTTTCAACAGGAGTATCTGTTGTGGTTTCAGTAGGTGTTTCGGTAGTTGTTTCGCTGCCGCCTTCCAAAGCTACGCTTGCATAGTAGAGGTAGGTTGAGGTTGTACCCTTTGTGATTTCGTGAGATCCTGCTGCAAGAGCTGTTTCAAGAACGTATACATTAGAACCTATTGACGAGTCTGCCGTCAATGAATATGTTTCGCCGTCAATCTTAACTGTGGGGCTGTCAGCTGTAGCATAGAATACCATTGTAATAGTTCCGGCTGAACCTGTTGTAAATGCCATACTTGTTTTGGATTCCATTTTAACAGCTGCATTAAGAGTTTCGCCGTTATATGTAACGGGGTTATTCTTTGCACTGCTCCACATACTGCCTGTTAAAGATATGCCGAGAGTATTTTCTCCCGAAGTCGGGTTATAAATAAGAGTACCTTCTGCAGGAGCTGCCGTTGTGGTTTCGCTGTCTTCCTCTTCGGTGGTTGTTTCAGTTTCATCTTCAGTTGTGGTTTCGTCTGCGTCGCCGTCGTCTACGTCGTCATCGCCGCTGCTGCCGCTTGATGAAGTATAGCTTACGCCTACGAATGTAACATTAAGTCCGCCTGACAATGAGTAAATATAATATGTTCCGGCAGAAAGCTCATGGTCTGTAGCCTGTTTTGATATTGAACCGCCTGCTGCTATTTCCTGTGAAAGATCGTATGTTGTGCCGTCAGCGGAAACAACAATTGTTCTTGCGGCAGAACCTGAATTTGTTACGGAAACGGCAATTGTTCCCGGTTCTGAAAGCGTTACTGCAATAACTCTTGAAACAGGTGTGCCGTCGGTAATTGTTCCGCCGCCGCCAAGTCTTATTTCATCATTATTTATTGTAACTGTTTTGTCTGATGTAGCATAAATTGTAAATGCTCCGTCTGTACCCAAACCTGTGGTTATTGATGAAATTGTAGAAGAAGAAACATCGCTGCCTGTAAGCTCTAAGTCGTAGCTTGTCTGCCCGCCTGTTGAACCGGGGTTAGCCGAAGGCTCGTCTGATTCCGTGCTGAGAGAAGCTGCGTCCTCTGCGTTAGCTGTTTCTCTTTCGGTATAAGCTGTGTTTCCATCAATACCTGTAGCTGAGCTTGCAGCTGCCGAAGAGTCAAGTGCGCTTGTGTCAACTGTTCCGCCGATAACTCTGAGACTTGAGGTGTAGTTTGTAACCATTGTCTTAAGAGCTGAAACTACAGAATAGTTTGTGTCTTCTGTGCTGTCTGCGAATGTATAGAAAATGTCGCCGCCGTTACATCTTCCGGCTTCTGCCATAACAATTGCGGGAACATCTGCCGCTGCGTCAACATCGCTTTCGTCAACGCCTAAATAAGCTGCGTTAGCTGTGTCGAAGTTATTGTATGTTCCGCCTGCGGCTGTAACTGTTGAAGGAATAGTCTCGCTTCTTGAAGAAACGGTATATCCGTCGAAGTCGTCATTGTTTACGGAATAGTCTGTATATCCGTAAGAGCCTGTCATAATATTGCCGTACATCTTTATGGGCGTACCTGTTTCGCCTGAAAGAATAGCACCGGCCTCGTGACCCTGACCGCCTATAATAACAGGGTATTTACAGTTTCTGAAATAGTTCTGTTCTACAAAGAGACTTGAAGACATTGCGGAAGCTGAGCCGTATTTGGCGTTTCCGTCAAAGTAGTTGTTGTAAACATGAACAGACATAGATCTTACACGGGGATGTCTTGAGTCTGAATGGTCGAACCAGTTGTGGTGATATGTAATGTAGTTGTTTCCGCTTTCGGACTTCATACCGCAGAGAGAAGACTTGCCTGAATCCCAGAAATGGTTATAGGAAACTGTGATATACTGTGAATCATTTTTAATATCCACTGTTCCGTCGCCCTTAGCTTGGTCTGCGTCGCCGCCTGCCTGACCGTAGAAGAAATCCATATTATGAACCCAAATATTACAGTTGTCTGTGTCCATTGAAACTCCGTCATCCATACAGTTAAGAATTGCGAAGTTTCTGAACTCTACGTTTCCGGCATTTCTTACAAGGAAGCCGAAGCCGCTTACTGCTGCGTCGTTTCCTATACCTTCGAATGTCATAGGCATAAGAGCATAGCTGTTTTTACCTTTAACCTGAAGACCTTCTGCGGAGCTGTCGATTCTGTCTAAATCGTCCTTTGTAATTGTTCCTACAATACGGAAGTCTATAGGCGTTGTGTCATAGCCCTTCTGATAGTAGTAGACAATGTCCTGTAAGCCCGTAGCTGTGGTTGTTGAACCCTTGCTGTTTGTAATAACGTCTGTTGTAATTGTGGCTGCGTTTTCGGCTGTTACATAGAAAACCTTTGCGCCGCTCTTCAATGTACCGTCATTGTTATAAGCGCCTATGCCGCCTTCGCTGTAATAGGTTGACTTTGTTGAGAAAGCAGAGCCGCTTCTGTCATAAGCTTCTGCTGTTAAACCCGTAACCTCTTTCTCTGCAACAACTGAGCCTGCTTCTTTGTCATATGCCACAACCTTGATGTCATAGCTGCCGGCTTTAAGACCCACAGCGTCTGCTCTCATATATGTGTCATATTGTCTTATAAGCTCATCGTCAAGCTGATCTTCATCGCTGTAGGCTGAGTCGCTGCTTGATTTTACATAAACTTCATAAAAGCCTGCGCCGCTGACATACTGCCATTCGGCGTAAACCGATTCAAACCAGCCTGCCGCACTGACATTTAAGTCAGCAGCCGAAGCACTGATTTGGCTGAATGTAAAGCATGAGAACAGCATTACGAGAGATAAGACTGCTCCCAAAAATCTTTTGCTTTTGATTTTCATTAAGTTTCCTCCTTCATAGATAACCCGAGGGAATGCGTTATTGTATTTCCTCATATTCCATGTAATACACGTTCGGAATGATACATTAATTATATAACATTCCCAAATTAAAATCAATAAATAATTTTACTTTAAGTCGTTTTTAAGCGTTTTGTACATTTGAAAAAAATTTTTTTGTTCACTTTTACAATAATAGAAAAATCACCTCTCCGTCAGCAACACTGATTTTAAAAAATCAGTGTTGCTGCCACCTCCCCTCAAGGGGAGGCTTTTGCAGCTGACTGCAGTCGCTTAGGCTCCCCTTGAGGGGAGCTGTCAGCGAAGCTGACTGAGAGGTGAAACAAATAATTATTGATTATCCAAAATATACTGAGCAACAATTGAAGCGTCAAGAGCTGTAATAACTCCGTCGCCGTTTACATCTGCTTTTGTTGCGTCAAAGCCTGAAGAAACTGCATACTTATTAAGAGTATACTGCAAAATCTCATTTGCATCGTCCATATCCATACTTCCGTCGCCGTTTATATCATAAGCTTCGTTATAAGCGGGTTCGTCAGGTTCTGTGGGCTCATCGGGTTCTGTAGGTTCGTCAGGTTCTTCTGTTTCTTCGCTGCCCACTGCCAGTGAAACATTGTCAAAATATACTGTGCTTGAAGCAGTTCTTACAAGTCTTATCTGCTTAATCTGCATAGGTGATTTTGAAACAAGGCTTGTGGTTTCGGAAACAAGAGGTGTGTCGAAGGCTGCGTCGGGTGCGTAGCTTCCGTCATCGGAGTGGCTGTAGATTGATGTAGTGGCTGTCTTAGCGTCTACGTCAACTGTTACAACAACTCTGTACCAACCGTCATCGTCAAGGCTTATGCCCAAATCTGTGTCAACTGCCGAATTAGCACCGGGTGCGTCTGAAATTACTGAGTAAACCTCGTCATTTACGTCCATAAGGTGATAGATTATGTTCTCGGAGGAGAAATCCTCTGTGGCAACTCCGCCGCTTGCTGCTGTTTCGGCATTTTCAAGGTAAATTCTGAAGGATCTGCCTGTTGTGTTGTCACTGCCCTTAACCTTATAAATATCGGCTGTGAATGTGACTGTTCCCGTACCTACGGTAGAATCCAATACCTTAAATACTGCCTTATTGTCAAGTCTGATCTTAGTTGTTGCGTTTCCGCCTATGTCGCTTGTATCTGCAAGGTCAACAACCTCTGTCTGATCCTTCTGAATGTTCCAGTCGGAGTAGTCGTCTGTGTTTTCAAAGCTGGGGTCAGCTGCTTCAACTGTTCCGCTGCCTGTACCTGTAAGGCTTAATGTAATAACGGAGGTTTCCGCTGTGCCTACAAGGTCGTCGCCGGCGCTTACAACGCCCTTAACCTTAACCGTAGCTGTTTCGAATGCACTGTAATTAATTGTTCCGTCGCTGTTTACAATGCCCGATGTTCCGTCAACTGCGCTCCATTCGATTGATGTCATATGTGCGCCGTAAACGGGAAGGCTGTCGCCGGAGGTCATTGTAAGAGAAGTGTCCTCAGAAATAATAGCTGCGTCCTCTTCTGCAAGCTCTGTAAGGTTTGTATAGCTTAAGTTATCAACGTAGAACTTAACTGTGTCATAGTTTCTGTTAGGTCTGAAAACTATTCTGTTTGCTGCAAACATATCGTTTGTATAGCCGTCAGTTCCGAAATATTTTGAGCCTATCTGACAGTTTTTAGCCGATGTAACAAGCTCGCCGTCGGAGTCGTAGAGGTAATAATTTACTGTAGGTTCTGTGCCTGCGCTTAAGCCCACTGCGTCAACAACAACCTTTACTGTGTACCACTGTGAGCCTGCCGTTACAAGCTCGGTGTCAGCAGAACCGTTTACATAATTCTTAATGCTGTAGTCGCCGCCGTCTTCTGTAAATCTCAGCTGACCTACTGTCTGAGAGCCTCTTACATAGGCTTCGCAGTAGCCGTCTGTTGAAATATTTGTAATATATACGTCATAGCTTGTCTCATAAACCTGATCGGATACACCCTCATCGGCAAAGTAATATGTAAAATCGTGAATAGTGTCGCCTGTTGATGCCGACTGGTTAATCATATAGAAATTGCCGTGATCCGAGAAGGTTATGCCGTCGATGTTGTCAACAACATATCCCTCGATTGAGTCGCCGTTTCCTGCGTTTGAGTCATAGAACTCGGCACTTGTGTCTCCTACTGAGAAGCTGTCGAAGGTATAAACTCCGTCTGTGGTCTCTGTCTTAGAGCCTACTGTTACTGTGAAGGTTCTTACCTCGTCTGTAAGACCTGTCTTTGAAAGTGTAACAGTTAATGTAATTGTTGTTGCGCCTTCGCCGTAGTCGCCTATAAGAATTGTGTTGTTGCTGAAGCGTTGGCTGTTATTGCTGCTCCAGGTTACTGTTACGTCGGGGTCGCTGTCAAAGCTTGTAACAACTGCTGTGTCCTTGGAGATCATACTTGAAACAGTTATGCTGTCTGCAAGAGCGGCTAAGCTTTCCTGGGGTGTAAGTGTGTCCCAGCCGCCGGGATTCCAGCTGTCAGAACCCTTTGTGAAGTTATAAGGACCGTAGTATGCGTTCAAAAATTCTGTCTCGGAAAGAACCGTTGCGGAGCTGTCGCCAGTTACTCCGCAGACAACCCCTGTTACTCCGTCAAACCATGTGCCGCTTACGGAAACTGTTCCGCCGTAAACTGCCACTAAGCCTGTGCCTGAAGCAATTGAAACTGCGGTGATTGTACAGTCCTTAAATTCTATAGTATAAGCCTCTGCAGAGCTTGCCGTAATCTCGGCAAGGGTATCATTTCTGCTGAAGGTACAGCCTTCAAAAACAGCCTGTGCCTTGTCGGATATTATATTTCCTTTTATATCACAGCCGCTGAAATAGCTTCTTGTGCCTGAAGCCAGTTCAACACTTCCTGTGAGCAAATCGCTGAAAACGGATTCATCGCCGTTAATTACAACATAATCTGAATTAATGCCTGTTACGGAGCAGCTTGAACCGTTTACAGTAATAGAATGAACAGTTACATTGGTTGAACCCTCTGCAGGCTGAACAACAACATTGTCAATGTTGATTTCCAAATCTTCGTCATATTCTCCGTCTGTGATGTAGATTGTCTTTGTGCCGGATACGCCTTCGGCTGCGGCTGCTTCAACATAAGCTTCAGCCTCTGCAATAGTAGCTACAACAGATGAGTCAGATCCGTCGGCGTTGGGGTCAACAGTAACCTCTGAGCCTACCTTGGGAGATGTGGTAACTGTTCCTTCAGGGAAGCTGTTTACCGTTAAGTCGTTTAAATAATATTCAATGTTTGTATATCCCTGACCGCAGTAGTCGCCGTTTGTCTCAGCTGTAGAAGCACTGTAGGGGTCAAGACCTCTTTCAAGCTCCCACCAGTCGGGCATTCCGTCGCCGTCTGTGTCGGTGTATGTGTCGCCGTAGTCTGAAGCGTAGGTTGCTGCAGGGTAGTTATAGGTTACGCCGCAGGTAATTCCGTACTTTTCGATTTCTTCAAGCTGTGAAGAAGAAGCCTCTGAGAGGGGCCTTGCGCCTGTAAGAGTACCTGTGCCGTTGATTGTGTCGCTTATAACCTCTGCGTCGATTTCGGTTCTTGAGTCTGCGTCAACGGCAGGACCTACGTATGAGGTTACGTTTGCATAAGCCTCGTCTGCTGATTCGGCTTGAGTTGCGTATGCAACATTTTCCGAATTGTAGGTAATTTCAAAGGGTGTTGATGAGCCGTAGGTAGCTTCGTCAAAGCCGTTTGAGCCCGACCAGTCGTCGCCCTCTGCTATAAGAACAGTGCCGTCCTTTTCAACAATCTTGTTGCCTGTTAAATAGAACTTCATATTCTCGTAGTTTGAGCCTGATGACTTGTTTATGTAGCGGATACCTGTGGTATATGTACCTTTCTTAAGGTAGTTATTTACGTAGTTTAAGTGACCGAGAGTACCGTAGGCTGTCTGATAGCCCCAGTCGTAAATTACGTTGTTTACAAACTCGGCTACGTCTGTGCCTCCAACCTTGCCTCTGAAGTTTCTGGAAATGTTGTGAACGATAAGATTGTGATGCCAGGTGTTGTTGCTCTTACCGAACATTATACCGAAGCCGTGAATACCCTTGCTGTGGTATGAGAAGCTGTTGGCAGGGCCGATGATTGTCCACTGTGTGGTGTACATATCGTTGTTTGAATAAAGTCCCCACTGCTCGTCGTTTGCCCAGCCGAAAGCACAGTGGTCGATAATTGAGTTTGAGCCGTCAGAGCCGCCCAAAGCGTCATATTCCGCCGAAGAGCCTCTTTCACCGGGTCGGCTGCTTATGTAACGCATTATAATGTTTGAGCCGCCTAAGCCCACCTTGTAGTTTTTAAGGGTTATGCCGTGACCGCCGGGAGCTGTCTGACCGGCGATTGTGATGTTGCTTTTAACAACAACGTCGCTTTTAAGCTCGATTGTGCCGCCTACATCGAAAACGACAATTCTCTTTGATGATGAAACGGCGTCTCTGAATGAGCCTGTTCCGCTGTCGTTAAGGTTGGTTACGTGATAAACCGTGCCGCCTCTGCCGCCTGTAGCGTATTTGCCGCCGCCTTCCGCACCGGGGAAAGCCACAATGCTTGAAGCTGCATAAGCGGTCTCGGCAGATTTTTCATTGGTAACAGCTGTCAGGGAAACCGCCGAAACAGCCATAACCGCCGATAAAACTAAAGATAAAAGTCTTTTTTTCAATATCTTTCTCTCCTTTTCTATATATATTTTTGAAACTTACCTAATTTCTATTATACACAAAACCGAAAATTTGTCAATTATGACAATGGATTTTTTGAATTTTTTTAATTTATTGGTTATATTCAAATAAAAAACAGGCTCGAAAAAACGAACCTGTTAAATAAATCGTGATTTGCAGCAAGCAACGCCGTTAGATTGAAGTGCACGACAGGCTCCCCTTGAGGGGAGCTGTCAGCGAAGCTGACTGAGAGGTGGAGCGGTTAAAATTAATACTCACTAATAGTCACAGAATTTATAACAACATCCTCAAGGGGCTTATCGTTTTCATCTGTTTCAACAGCGGCAATAGCGTCTACAACGTCCATACCCTCTATAACCTGACCGAAAACGGTATATGAATTATCGAGGTAAGGTGCACCGCCGTTATTTATATATTCGTCCAAAACCTCTGTGGGGTAGAGCTGTGAGAAAAGAACTCCGCTGCCCTCTTCGATTTCCTGATCCTGCATTTCCTTAGCCTGTTCATAGGCTTCTCTGTAGTCATCACCTATGTCTGTCTGCTGAACGATATAAAACTGGCTGCCGTTTGAGTTTTCTGCCCCTGTGTTAGCCATAGCAAGAGCCCCTCTGAAGTGTCTTAAACAGGGTGATGTTTCAAGACCGAAGTCCTCGCCGAAATAGCTTTCGCCGCCTGTGCCCGTACCTGTGGGGTCACCGCCCTGAATCATAAAGTCGTTTATAACTCTGTGGAATATAATTCCGTCATAATAGCCCTCTGACGCAAGACCCAAAAAGTTTTGAACAGCCGCAGGAGCGAAGTCAGGGAAGAACTTTACCGTAATGTCGCCCATAGTTGTGCTGATTGTGGCTATGGTTTCGCCCTCCTGGGGCTCTTCAAGCTGGGGCAGACCGTAGTTTTCTATGTCATAAAGATAGGATGTGTCAACCTCTTCATCCTCCGAACCCTCAGCAGCTTCTTCATCTTCAGCCGCTGTTTCGTCCTCAGCTGTCTGTTCCGTTTTCGTTTCCGCCGAGCTTCCACAGCCCGTAAAGCCTATTGCGGAAAATGCTATAACTACCGAAAGCAGTATTGCTTTAAATTTCATAAAAAATCTCTCCTTGAAATATTATTTAATAACGTCTTTGCCGCCCATATAAGGTCTTAAAACCTCAGGAATATTGATTGAACCGTCCTCGTTCATATTGTTCTCCAAAAATGCAATGAGCATTCTGGGAGGTGCAACACAGGTGTTGTTAAGTGTGTGGGCAAGATACTTTCCCTTTTCGCCGGCAATTCTTATTTTAAGTCTCCTTGCCTGAGCGTCTCCCAAGTTGGAGCAGCTGCCAACCTCAAAATATTTCTTCTGTCTGGGGCTCCATGCTTCAACGTCATAGCTTTTAACCTTTAAGTCAGCCAAGTCCCCTGAACAGCACTCGATTGTTCTTACGGGAATATCAAGGCTTCTGAAAAGGTCAACTGTGTTCTTCCAAAGCTTGTCAAACCACATAGGCGAATCTTCGGGCTTACAGATTACAATCATTTCCTGCTTTTCAAACTGGTGTATTCTGTAAATGCCTCTTTCCTCAATGCCGTGAGCGCCCTTTTCCTTTCTGAAGCAGGGTGAATAGGATGTAAGAGTGTGGGGCAGAGTTTCTTCCTTAATAATGGTGTCGATGTACTTGCCTATCATAGAGTGTTCGGATGTGCCTATAAGATAGAGATCCTCTCCCTCGATTTTATACATCATAGCGTCCATTTCGGCAAATGACATAACGCCGTCCACAACCTTGCTTCTGATCATAAAGGGAGGAACGCAGTAGGTAAAGCCTCTGTCGATCATAAAGTCTCTTGCGTAGGAAATAACTGCAGAATGAAGTCTTGCTACGTCGCCCATAAGATAATAGAAACCGTTGCCTGCTACCTTTCCGGCTGCGTCAAGGTCGATGCCGTTAAGCTTTTCCAAAATGTCAACGTGATAGGGGATTTCAAAATCGGGAACAACAGGGTCGCCGAATTTTTCGATTTCAACGTTTTCGCTGTCGTCTTTGCCTATGGGAACACTGGGGTCGATAATGTTGGGAATAACCATCATTATTTTGGTGATTTCAGCCTGAAGCTCGTCCTCAAGCTTTTCAAGCTCTTCTCTTCTTGCTGAAAATTCCTGAACCTGAGCCTTAGCGGCTTCAGCCTCTTCCTTTTTGCCCTGTGCATAAAGACCGCCTATCATTTTGGAAAGCTTGTTTCTTTCGGCTCTTAAAGAGTCGGCTTCCTGCTTTGCGGCTCTGAACTGCTTGTCGAGGTCAATAACCTTGTCCACAAGCTCTAACTTTGAATCCTGAAATTTTTTCCTGATATTTTCCTTAACTATATCGGGGTTTTCCCTCAAAAATTTTAAATCAAGCATTTTGTTTTTTACCTCCGTAAAACCATAGTTTTCAAAATATAACAATATCAATTATACCACATATTTAAAAAAAAGGAATAGCAAATTTGACGAAATTAAATATTTTTGTTAATAATAAAAATATAAGTATTGACACATAACATCTGTTGTGATATTATACTTGAAGAAAAACCCACCTTTTTAGTTGGGATTGTTATAGAGGTGAATTTATGGAACGGAAATTTAATGTTACGGGAATGAGCTGCGCCGCCTGTTCAGCCAGGGTTGACAAGGCTGTCAGAGGGCTTGAAGGCGTGAAAGAGGTAAACGTTAATCTCTTGCAGAACAGAATGACCGTTGAATTTGACGAAAACGCCGTCGGCGATAATGAAATAATTGAGGCTGTTGTTAAAGCGGGCTACGGAGCATCTGTTTTCGGAAAGAAGGCGGAAAAAGCCGCTGAAGAGACGTCCGACGAAAGCTATAAGGTTAAGAGACGGCTCATAATTTCAATATGCTTTTTAATTCCTCTTATGTATGTGAGTATGGGACATATGATAGGTCTGCCGACACCTTCGGTTATTCATGATTATCCCCTTATCATGGGACTGAGCGAGTTGTTTTTAACCTTGCCGATTATGTATGTAAACGATAAGTTTTACAAGACAGGCTTTAAAACGCTGTTTAAGCTTTCCCCAAATATGGACAGTCTTATTGCCATAGGCTCGGGAGCAGCATTTTTATACAGCTCGGTGACGCTTTTCAGAATGGCTCTTGACCCAATGGATATGTCTCTTATGCACGAACTCTACTACGAGTCGGCGGCTACTATTTTGACCCTTATTACCGTAGGAAAATATTTGGAGAGCCGTTCGAAAAAGAAGACCTCCGACGCCATAACCAAGCTTATGAATTTAGCCCCCAAAACAGCCGTTGTTGTGAGAGAGGGCAAGGAGGTTGTTATTTCCTCAGATGACGTTGTTGTGGGAGACATAGTTGTGGTTAAAAGCGGTATGTCAATTCCCGTTGACGGGGTGATTACCGAAGGGACAGGGTCTGTTGATGAATCTGCAATAACAGGGGAAAGTCTCCCTGTGGACAAAAAGCCGGGAGATAACGTAACCGGAGCAACTGTAAACAAAAGCGGTTACTTTAAGTTTAAGGCTTCAAAGGTCGGCGAAGACACAGCCCTTTCCCAGATTATAAGGCTTGTGGAGGATGCCGCCGGGTCGAAAGCACCTATTGCAAAGTTAGCCGACAAGGTAGCAGGGGTTTTCGTTCCCACGGTTATTGCCATAGCGGTTTTGGCGGCGGTTGTTTGGCTGCTTTTGGGTTATTCCGTAGGCTTTGCCTTAAGCTTGGGAATTGCCGTTTTGGTTATAAGCTGTCCCTGTTCTCTGGGGCTTGCTACGCCTACTGCCATAATGGTGGGAACAGGAAAGGGCGCAGAGCTGGGCATTTTGATAAAGTCCGCCGAAAGTCTTGAAACAGCCCATTCCATAGACACAGTTGTTTTGGACAAAACAGGAACTATTACAACAGGCTCGCCGAAGGTAACGGATATTTACCCGATTAACACAAGCAAAGATGAGCTTCTGAAAAAAGCCGCTTCAATCGAAGCCCTTTCGGAACACCCTTTAGGCAAGGCAATCTGTGAGGAATACGGAAAAGGTGAGCTTTTCGAAGCCAAAGACTTTGTTCAAAAGCCGGGTGAAGGTGTTAAAGCTGATGTTTCGGGCAAGACCCTTTCAGGGGGAAATAAAAAAATGATGACCGCCGAGGGCATAGATATTTCTTTTCTTGAGGATAAGGCGAGAGAGGGAGCGGACGAGGGGAAAACTCCCCTGTATTTTGCCGAAAACGGAGTATGTATAGGAGCAGTGTTTATTGCAGACGCCATAAAGCCTTCAAGTGCTCAGGCTGTTTCGGAGCTTGAAAAACAGGGAATTGATGTTATAATGGTAACAGGGGACAACAAAAAGACCGCCGAAGCCATTGCAAAGAAAGCGGGAATTAAACACGTTATTTCCGAGGTTTTGCCGGAGGATAAGGAGGCTGAGGTGAGAAAGCTTCAGCAGTCCGGCAAAAAGGTAGCTATGACAGGCGACGGAATAAACGATGCTCCGGCTTTAACAAGAGCCGACATAGGCATAGCCATAGGAGCAGGAACGGACATTGCCATAGATTCCGCAGACATTGTTTTAATGAAAAACGATCTTTTGGATGTGCCTGCGGCAATTAAGCTCAGCAAGGCGGTTATGAAGAATATTAAGGAAAATTTGTTTTGGGCATTTTTCTATAATATTATAGGCATACCCGTTGCCGCCGGAGTTTTGTATATTCCTTTCGGAATAAAGCTTAACCCTATGATAGGGGCTGCGGCAATGAGCTTAAGTTCAGTTTTTGTTGTTTCGAATGCTTTAAGGCTGAGATTTTTCAAAACAGGCTATGAAAAAGCGGCTGTAAATAATAATATTATTAATGAAGAAAGCATAAAGGAGGAAAAAATTATGCAGAAGAAAACAATTAAAATCGAGGGTATGATGTGTACTCACTGTACAGGCAGTGTTTCAAAGGCTCTTAACGCTCTTGAGGGCGTTGAAGCTGAGGTAAGCCTTGAAAATAAGTGCGCCGAGGTTACACTTTCAAAGGACGTAAGCGATGATGTTCTTAAGTCAACGGTTACGGATCTCGGTTATGAAGTTATTTCAATAAAATAAAAGTAAAACTAAAAAGTGCCGATTAGCCTCCCCTTGAGGGGAGGTGGCACACGTAGTGTGACGGAGAGGTGAAGCGGTTTCCATTTTTGAAAAACTGCTTTTTGAAAAAATCTCTCAGTTTTTTTCTCATAAAATCTTTTTCTTTTTAAAAATAAGCAGACATATAATAATTACCGCAAGGCTTACCAAAATTATAACCGGGTAGCCTGTTTTAAGCTCGGGCATATTTTCGAAATTCATTCCGTACCAGCCTGTAATAAGGGTCAAAGGGAAGAATATTGTGGAAACGATTGTCAGAAACTTCATATTTTCGTTTTGCTTTGCGTCAATCAGTGCCTGATAGGCGTCTCTGACCTGTCTTGCATATTCCAAAAGATAGCCTGTCCTGTCCTTAAGGCGCTCCGCTCTGTCGGCGGCTGTGCCGAAATATTTAAGCTGCTTTCGGGCAAAGTAGCGGTCTTCGTTTTCTTCCAGTTCACGGGACATATCCATAAGCTGGTCATAATAGCTTCTCAGGGTCAAAAGCTGTTTTCTCACAGGCTGAAGACGGCTTTGAAAATGCTCGGAAACGCCTTTAGAGGCTTCGTCCTCCATTTCCATAAGTGTGTTTTCATAGGTTTCCAAAATTTCGGCGTCTCTTGAAATAAATTCCGCAATAAAATTGGATAAAAACCTTTCTCTTGTTTCCCCTTGGTGAACCTTTCTTGTTCTTATTCTGTTTACAAGTCGCAAGGCAAATGTTCCGTTGTCGATAAGAACCACATATTGGGGAGTAACCACATAGGCAATTTGATATTTCTGACCCAAAATATCCAAAAGGAGAGGTATGGAAAGGGTTCCGAAAAGACAGTCGGGCTGGCTTTCAAGCTTGCAGAAAAAAATTTCCGAAAGTGAAATATCCGCTTCAGCCTGAATTTTGAGCCTTTCCGCTATATAGGGATATTCCCTTTCGGTTGTAATAATCACCGCAGAGGTTTCTTCATTAATTATTGTTTCCAAATCAGTCTCCTGAAGCTGACTTCCCAGTTTGTAAATCATTTTTAAAACATCGCCTTTTCTTTAAACCTTTAAAACTTAAATATCGCAAAACAAGCCTATTTTATTCATATAATAACGTATTTTCAAAAGGCTTTATAGCATATAGACGTAAAAATTTTGTAAAAAGATTGTTAATACTTAAAGATGAAAAATTTTAATTCCGAAAACTTGTTAATTTTAGCAACAGTTCAGCCGTGTCATTTGTTTTCAGATTTTTGCATATTTATATGCATAAAAGATGAAAATATGACACGAGCGGAGCGCCAAATAATGAGTAAAACAAAGCCGTGCAACGGCGAAGGCTGCGAAGCAGACGTTTTGCGAATTATTTGGATGAACTGTTACGAATTTTACAATTTTAATAAATAAATGCTTTGTTTTATTAAAGAATTGTGATATAATGAATAAAGAAGCGGCGTTGACTGCCGCAGGTATACAGAAAATTACAT
Organism: Clostridiales bacterium; assembly: GCA_021204175.1. GTDB lineage: Bacteria > Bacillota > Clostridia > Lachnospirales > CAG-274 > JAJQCI01. Next base: position 50,420 of record JAJPZT010000059.1, read on the forward strand.
AACAAGGAGGAAAAACTATGAAGAAACGACTTTTGGCTGCTTTAACGGCTGTTGTTATGGCGGCGGCAAGCGTTAATTTGGCAGTGCCTGTTTTCGGACGGGCTACCCCAAGTACGGACACCTATGAATACAGAAACACAAAAGGGCTTGAAGCGGACTATGTCGACGGCGCACTTATTCTTACGTGGCCTTCCGTAGCCAAGGACGGAACACTTTTAAACCAGAACCCTTTGACAGCCTATGCTCAGTCAGACGAGGCTGTAGATTCGGCTGACCCTATGGCAAGCTGGACTATGCCCTACAGAGGTCTTATTGTAAACTATAACGGTTACAGCCCGTCATACAGCGCAAGCAAGGTAAGTATAAGCCTTACAGGCGAAGAAGAGGTTTATATGGGCTTTGTTGAAGGCGAAGCAGACGGCTGTCAGACCATACTTGACTATGCCTATGATTCAAATGCATCAGCTTACCTTACAGGCAAAACTTCTCACGTTGACACAACCGTTGTAACAACAGGCTATGCTACATCCTACAGAATAGATTATTCCGAGGACGGCACAAACTGGACAGCAGCCGACACAACATCAACCTTCAACACACAGAAAAAGGTTGATATGCCCGTTCAGGAAGGCGTAACAGCCAAAACAGACAAAAACGGCAATGAATATATTCAGGATAACAAAAACACTGTTTTCCTTGTTACACAGCAGGTTGAGCAGTTTCCGAACGATATAGAGCTTGAAGAGGGCGAAACCTACTACGTAAGAGTTGTTCCTCTTGATTCAAGCGGAAACGAAATTACAATAACAGATGAAGATGCTGAGGATTTCGCCATTTCCTTTACGGCTGAAAACAGCAACACTATAAAGGTTCCCGCATTCCCCACAGTTGTAGGCGGCGGAACATATACCTCAGGCGGAAGATCAACTCTTACAACAGAGGGTCAGGTTTATGTGGTTACAAGTCTTGACGACAGCGTTTCAGACCCTCAGGAGGGCACACTGAGATACGGTCTTAACAAGGCAAGATCCTCTACTGACACACCTTTGACAATTGTTTTTGCAGTCGGCGGAACAATTCATGTTGACCCGGCGGCTACAAAGAGCCAGAGAAGATTTGTTTTCGGCAGCAACCTGACAGTTGCCGGTCAGACAGCACCCGGCGAGGGCATAACCATTGCCGGAGGCACCTGCAACATTTCAGGTGAAAACATTATGCTCAGATATTTGAGATTCAGGCTGGGCGAAGGCTATGACCTTGACGGTGCTACTGCTTCAGGCAAGAACATAGTTGTTGACCACTGTACATTCAGCTGGGGTGTTGACGAAACCTTCAGTGCTAAGGAGCTTATAAACTCAACCCTTTCATACAACATTATTACCGGCGGTCTTGCTATGGTAAACAAGAACGGCGAAAATACTACCGACGCCGAGCTTTTAAGCGGCGAAAGCGAAGCTAAGCACGGCATGGGAAGTATTATGAACGGCTATAACTCAACCATAGTTCACAATATCTGGGCAGGCAACGGAACAAGAAACCCCAGATTTGAAGGCGGCTTTACATACGGAAACAAAGACTACGACAACCTTTTGGAATTTGCCAACAATGTTGTTTATAACTGGGGTCATATGTCCTCATACGGCGGCGACAGAGGCAAGACCGAGGGAGGCCCTAAGACCAACTTCGAAAGCAACTATTATAAGTCAGGACCTAACACACTTGAAAAGGTAAAGGCTTATTTCTTTGACTGCGACACAGACTCAACCTACGGCGGATATAAGAGCTCATATTATATTGACGGCGGAAACATTATGGAGGGCAACGATACCCTTAACAATGATAACACAAAGGGCTTTATCGACCTTTCATCTCTTGCTTATCAGCTTGACGAAAAGGCTGAGCTTAAAATACCCTATGAGCCTACAGACGCCAAGACGGCTTATGCAGATGTTCTTGCAGGAGCAGGCGCAAGCTTTGTAAGAGACGCTCAGGACGACAGGCTTATTTCTCAGATTGAAAACGGAACAGGCAGATTTATAAACAACGAAGGCGAAGCCGGCGGATATATTACAGTCGAAAATGCTCTGCATAATGCAAGCACAGGCGCAGCTTACGATTCGGACAGCGACGGTATTCCCGACGCATATGAAACAGCTTTGGGAACAGACCCAAGCACTGCCGACTCAACAATTCTTATTACAGACGAAACAAGCCCTTTCTACGGCTATACATATCTTGAGGTTTACTTAAACGATATTTTAGGCGAATGGGGCGAAAACTCAGTAAGCAGCGTTGACAGCTTTACAAGCTACGCTTCAGACCGTACACTTTCAAGCGACGACATTGAAATTACGGGAATTTACGACGCAGAAGGCAATAACATTCTTTCAGACGGAAACACTGACCTTATCGCAGGCGAAAAGTATTATCTTGAGCTGGGCGGAAGCACCGCTATGGAAGATGTTTATAACTACAATGTATTGTTTGACGATGAAACGGTTTCAACAAGCCTTGAATTTACACCTGAGGAAATAGGCTCATATCTGCTTCAGGTAGCTGTTGCACCCGACATTGTGGGAAGCTATGCACCTTATACAATTTCCGACCAGGTAGGTATAACTGTTCTTGAGTCGGAGGAGAATATTCCCGATTTCACCGCTGTTGATATTGGCTCGGTAAGAGAAAGCGGAAATGTTTCTTATGACGCACAGGACGGCTCAATCATAATCGAAGGCGCAGGTCTTGTAGGCAGAACCTCTGCCGCTTCAAACAGCGCAGACGATGCTTTCTACTTTGACTATACCGAAATGACAGGCGACTTCGACATTAGTGCACAGGTTGAAATGTGGGCTAAGCTTGACTATTATCAGAAGGTCGGTATTATGGCAAGAGCTTCCGTAGACGAGGGCAAGCCCGAATTCTATTGGAACGCAGTAACCTATATTAAAGGCGAGGATTATGAGAAATATACCGGTGCTGACGGCGGAGCTATTTTGGCAAGAAATATAGGACCTTTTGTAAGAACCTCAACTAATGGCTCTGTTTCGGATATTTCAAGTTCAACTATAGGAACATTTATGAGCGTTGCCAAGAAGAGAATGAACGAAGAACAGACACCTATGTATATGAGAATGACAAGGGTCGGCGACACAATAACTCTTTACGGCGGAACAGACGGCGAAAATTGGACACAGCTCAGCTCTTATGAAACCACACTGCCCGATACCTGCTATGTTGGCTTTGCCATTGACGCAGCTCAGGACAATATGGACTTTATAAGATATAATAAGGTTCTTATAACAAACGTTACTATAAACGGCGTAGCTTTGGGTGAAAGCGGCGGCAGCTCAGGCGGCGAAAGCGGCGGCGATGACGAAAACAACGGTGTTGTAGGCGACGTTGACCAAAGCGGAGCAATTACCGCAAATGATGCGGCTGTGCTTTTGCAGTATATTATAGGAGAAAATACTGCCAATGATGAATGGGCAGTTGCTAATGAGGTTGCAGACGTAAACAACGACGAGGTTGTTGATGCGGCGGATGCGGCGAAGATTTTGGCTAAGGTGCTTAATGCATCTGTAAGCTTTGAAAGAACCAATCAATAAAATCATTAAGTTTTTTGTCCCCCCTCTTCCGGAGGGGGATTTTTTTGTGTCAAAGACTATGCGCGTTTTTGCTTACGCGAAACCCGTGCTTCGCACGTCCCGATGTCTTTCGGGTTCTCCTTGTAACCCCTACTGAGTGAAATGTAAGTACCCACCGCTTAAGAAGTGGGGGCTTACTTTGTTGGATAAAAACAGCCGCCTCGGAAAAGGAAAAAGCTTATTTTTCCAAATCCGAGACGGCTTTTTAAATGTCTGAGCTTAACATTTTTCAATTTATTTTTTTCATTTCCGTATAGGGCAAAATGTCAAAGCCCTCTTTTTTATAGAGATGAATTGCGGCTGAGTTTTCCTCCTGTACTTCAAGACGGAATATGACACCGGTATATTTTCTGCCTAAAAAATCAAAATATTCCTTACCTATGCCCTTGCCTCTGAAGCCTTCTTTTATATAAATATCCTCAATCCAAATGCAGGGCTTGCCGAACTCAGTTGAAAAGCTTTTTGAAACCATTCCATAGCCGCAGACCACTTTGCCCTCCTCAAAAATAAACCCCTCCGAATAAGGGCCTTCACTTACACAGCTGTTGAAGTCATTAATAAAAATATCCTCCGACCCCTCTGTGTATACCGCCGAGGAAGAATAAAATGTTTTCATCATAGAAATAACCTCTTCCCTGTGGCTTTCGTTCATATCTCTTATTTTTATATTCATATTGTTTTGCCTTTCTTTTGCCTTTTTGAGCAAACTTACATCTCTGCTTAACTGTTTGAAGTTGTTTCTTCCAACTGTTTTATGGAATCCAAATAATCCTGTTCGACTGCACTCAGTGTTCTTTTCTTATATTTTCTATATTCATCCGTTGCTTTATCCACTGCTTGCTTATGTGTCACACTTCCGTTGCCTCGAAGCAGCTGCTCGCCGCTCATTGTCAATATACGATCCAAATGCTCTGCCCAGTCTTTCATAGTCATTATTTGTTCCCGTTCGGCTTGACGTTCGGCAAAATCCAAATATCCGGAGACAAGCTGTCCCATAGCTCTAAGTTCATTTTCATCCAAATAATTTTTCGCAATAACGGCTTCTTTTAATGTGGGTTGGCTTCCCGAAAAGGTCGTGAGACCCATAAATTCTTTTTCGGCGTCTGCCCTGTTATAAATAACCTCTGCTGCGGTCTGCCCATGTATTGCATAATGAATTTTATTTTGAACCTTTTTGAAAAAAAGAACAGATATATCAGCTTTTGGGTCATAGTCTATACTTGTTGCATAAATTTCCAACACTTGCCTGTAAAACACTTTTTCAGAAGCCCTGATGTCTCTGATACGTTCAAGCAGTTCTTTGAAATATCCTCCGCCGCCTAATTTCTTTAAACGGTCATCATCAAGCGCAAAACCCTTTTGTATATATTCCTTCAATATACCAAGTGCCCAAATTCTAAACTGGGTTCCTCGTTTTGACTTTACACGATAGCCAACTGAAATTATAACATCTAAATTGTAATAATCAACCTGATAAGTTTTTCCGTCAGCGGCAGTGTAGGCAAATTTTGCCCAAACTGATTCCTTTAGTAATTCTCCCTCTTTAAAAATATTTCTGATATGCTTTCCGATAACACTTTTGTCACGCTGAAACAGTTCCGCCATTTGATCAATAGACAGCCAAACTGTATCACCGTCAAAAGCCGCATCGATTTTTGTTAAACCATCCTCTGTTGTATAAATTATAATATCGGAATTTGTATTTATATCCATATTGTCTTGCCTTTCTTTTTATATTTTACTTCTTATTTTCCGTCTGCATAAGCTGCCAAATCATAAACCCTTGCTTTAGTCAGCTCCGCCCCTTCCATTGCTCTCACCATAGGCTGCATACTTCCCCCTTCATACTCCGCACCGGCTTCATCTATTTGGGCTTCTTTATATTCAATCCATTCCTGTTCCTCTTCTCTTAAAGCCGCCATATCCTCTTCGCTTAAGCCTTCCTCCAATATAGCCCACACATTATTAAGAGTGTCGTCCCAAAGCCGATATAATTCATCAGCGGCAACGTTCATTTCCCACTGTGTTAAGGCTTCATTATACAGCTTATTTTCCGCTTCCGTATTTTGCTCCAGCGCATAGGAAATTTCTATGGCGATACTGTCTGAAAGTGTCTGCTCATCCGAGCCCTCAGACAAAATATAATCATCAGTTGATGTTTCATAAACTTCTTCCGTCTCGAAGAGCTCCTCTGTTTCATAGGTCTCCTCCTCTTCCGAAGTCTCCTCCCGGTCAGAACCGGTTATATTTTCACGCATCTGACCTATTTCGTCAAACAAAGAAGAATAATAATTTTGAATTCTGCTGCAGCTGCACAGCATAACAGCACTTAATAATATTGCCGGCAATGCTTTTTTCATTAAAAATACCTCCCCAATACGGTTGTTATTTACAATTTCTTATTATATTATGATGTTTTATTATATCACAGCCGCCCGATTACTTCAACGGAAAAAGAATTTTTATTTCGGTTTCGCCAAAAAAAGCTTGATTTTAAAAAAGATTGTGATATAATCACTTTATGGCTATGGGTAGTATCCCCCAAAGAGGGGAACTGCACCTCGGATCTTTTATATATTTTTTATAATGAAAGCAGTACCTCGTTTTATAAGGGGATTGCATTTTAAAAACAATTTTTTTCCGAAGCTTTTATCCACAGCTAAATATTAAAATATTTAGGAGAAAATCAATGAAAATTACAACGGAATATTTCAAAAGGGCAAAGGCGGAGGGCAACAAGCTTACTATGCTTACAGCCTATGACTACACCACTGCAAGTCTTGTTGACGCAGCGGGCATTGAATCCATTTTAGTAGGTGACTCACTGGGCAACACCATTTTGGGCTATGAGTCAACCATTCCCGTAACAATGGAGGATATGATTCACCACACAAAGGCAGTTTCAAGAGGGGCTAAAAACGCCCTCGTTATAGCGGATATGCCCTTTATGAGCTATCACGTTTCAATCGAGCAAAGCTGCATAAACGCCGGAAGACTTATTAAAGAGGGCGGAGCGGCAGCGGTTAAGCTTGAAGGGGGAACTGAATTTGCCGACACAATCAAGGCTATTGTAAGATGTCAAATTCCCGTTTGCGGTCATATAGGCTTAACACCCCAGTCGATAAATGCTTTCGGCGGCTTTAAGGTTCAGGGAAAGACCGCAGAAGCCATTAAAAAGCTTATGGAGGACGCAAAGGCTCTTGAAGAAGCAGGGGTTTTCGCCGCTGTTGTTGAAGGTGTGCCTGCAAAGGTGGGCAAAATGATTTCCGAAAGCGTTTCATACCCCGTAATCGGTATAGGCGCAGGAAAGGACTGTGACGGACAGGTTCTTGTATATCAGGATATGTTGGGAATGTACCCCAATTTCAAGCCTAAGTTTGTAAAACAGTTTGCTCAGGTGGGCAAGGTTATGACAGACGCCTTTAAGGCATATTCGGACGAGGTTAAAAGCGGAGCTTTCCCGGCTGAGGAACACACATATAAAATCAAGGACGAAGAAATAGAAAAGCTTTATTAAAAAGAGGGCAAATCAATGAAAATTTTAAAAACAGTTAAAGAGGTTAAGGAAGAGGTTAAAAGCTGGAAGGAACAGGGGCTTCAAATAGGGCTTGTTCCCACAATGGGCTGGCTTCACGAGGGTCACTTAAGCCTTATAAAAAACGCAAGAGAAAACAACGACAGAGTTGCTGTAAGCATTTTCGTAAACCCTATGCAGTTCGGCCCTGATGAGGATTTTGACAGCTACCCCAGAGATTTGGAAAGAGATGCAAAGCTCTGTGAAGAAGCTGGGGTTGACCTGATTTTTGCTCCCCAGCCCGAAGAAATGTATCCCAACGGCTTCTGCTCATATGTAGATATGAACGGTCTTACAGGGGGCTTATGCGGTAAGAGCCGCCCCATTCACTTCAGAGGGGTTCAGACAGTTGTAAACAAGCTTTTCAACATAGTTACCCCCGACAATGCCTATTTCGGCGAAAAGGACACTCAGCAGCTTGCTGTTATAAAGCGTATGGTTTTGGATTTGAATATGAATGTTAAAATCTGCGGCTGTCCCATAATCAGAGAAGAGGACGGACTTGCAAAAAGCTCGAGGAATTCATATTTAAGCCCGGAGGAAAGAGCTCTTGCCCCCATTATAAACAAGGCTATGACAGCCGGTAAGGAAATGATTATAAAGGGCGAAAGAGACTCCGCAAAGGTAATTAAGGCGATTTCCGACATTATATTAAGCGTTGGAGTAACCAAAATAGACTATGTAAGCATTGTAGACAGCCTGACCTTAGAGCCTGTTGAAAAAATAGAAAGTGATATTTTGTGTGCCTGTGCCGTATATATGGGCACTTCCGCAAGGCTTATTGACAATTTCAGCCTTGAAATTAAGGGGTGATTTTTATGACACTGACAATGTTAAAGGGAAAAATTCACAGGGCAACAGTTGTTCAGGCAGAGCTTGACTATGTGGGCAGCATAACCGTTGACCCCCTGCTTTGCGACGCTGCGGGTATTCTGGAATATGAAAAGGTTCATATAGTGGATATTGACAACGGCGAAAGGTTTGAGACTTATGTTATTTACGGCGATGAGGGCAGCGGTATGATCTGCTTAAACGGAGCTGCCGCAAGAAAGGTTTCCGTAAAGGATAAAATCATTATTATGGCGTATGCGTCAATGTCTGCCGAAGAGGCAAAAAACCATAAGCCAAAGGTTGTTTTTGTAAATGACGACAACAGTATAAAGTCTGTTTCGCGCTATGAAAAGCACGGAAAACTGACTATGTAAATTAAATAGAGTGTTAAAGGGGCTGTGAAAAAATTGAATTTTCAATTTTTCGCAGCCCTCTTAACATTATAAACTGTTATCATTTATTCCAAAATATATGAAAATGGACACCATTCTTGTCGCTCAGTTTTATCTTGTGAATTATTTTCATTTTTAACCTCCAAAATCGAAAAATTGTCTGTTTCTATTTTGGAAAAACCTTTTTTTGTTATCAAATTGCTTTTTCCTAAAAAAAGATTAACAAATATTTAAGCCAAATCTTTTAAATAATACTTGTTTTATACGTCCGAGAATGTTAAAATAGTAATAAGTTTACAAACTTAACCTAATTTTTACAGGGTTTTTACAAAAAAATATTTTGGAGGAATTTTATGGAAAGTACCGGTTTGGATTATGCAACAATGCTTGTGACCTTCGCCGGAGGTTTGGGGCTGTTTCTTTTCGGTGTCAGCCTTATGTCATCGGGTCTTCAAAAGGTAGCAGGCAACAAAATGAGAAAGGTTTTGGCGGCTTTGACCAAAAACAGGCTTTTGGGAGTATGTATAGGCGCTTTGGTTACGGCTATTATTCACTCATCCGCCGCCACAACAGCTATGGTTATAGGCTTTATTAATGTAGGGCTTTTAAACCTGACCCAGTCCGTAGGCATTATAATGGGTGCAAACATTGGTACAACCTTTACCAGCTGGCTTGTATCAATGTCTAACATAGGCTCGTTTATGGAGCCTTTGGTTATGGGTCCCGTAGCTATTGCCATAGGCGCGGTAACAGGCACCTTTATATCTAAGGGAACGATTAAAAGCGTCAGCGAAATTATAGTGGGCTTCGGTATGCTCTTTATGGGTATAGGGCTTATGACAGAGGGCGCTTCGCCTCTTGCAAACCTGCCTGCCTTTACAACGGCATTTGCGAAGCTTGGGGCAAACCCTTTCTTAGGCGTTTTGACAGGTGCGGTTGTTACGGCGATTATTCAGTCGTCAACGGCTTCAATAGGTATTTTGCAGTCTTTGGCAAACACAGGCGTTGTAACATGGAACAGTGCTGTTTACATAATAATGGGTCAGAACATAGGTACTTGTGTAACGGCTATTTTCTCCGCTATGGGCGCTTCCAAAAACGCCAAATCGGCAGCCTGTATTCACCTTATGTTCAACGTTATAGGCTCGGTTATTTTCAGCGTCATAGCTTATATCATATTCAAATTCTTTATGGTTGACTTAGGCAACACAACTATTTCAATCGTAGAAATTTCAGAGGTTCATACGGGCTTTAACCTTTTGAACACTCTTCTTATGTATCCCTTTGCAGGGCTTCTTGTTAAGGCGGCTGAAAAGGTTACTTCATTTATTAAGGCAGATGAAGACGAAGCTATGCCCGTACATCTGGATATGAGACTTCTCAATACACCTTCGGTAGCTATTGACAACTGCGTTAAGGAAATAGTAAGAATGGGCAGAATTTCTCTTGACAATCTGACCCTTGCATGCGATGCTCTTTTCGACCACGACACCGAAAAAATCGAAAAGGTTGACTCACGTGAAAACAGCATAGACACACTTCAGACTACCATAACTAAATTTTTGGTTAAGCTCTGCAACACTTCAAGCCTGAGCTCCGGAGAAAACAAGGTTGTTACATCTCTTTTCCATACGGTCAACGATATGGAAAGAATTGGGGACTACAGCGAAAACCTTGTTGAGTCCGCTCAGTTTATGATGAAGGAGGAGCTTGAGTTTTCAGATGTTCAGAAGAAGGAGCTTAGAGAAATGGGAGACGCAGCCATAAAATGTGTTTCCGACGCTCTTAACGCTCTTGAAAACAACGACTACGCCAGCGTTGAAAGCACAATTAAGGAAGAGCAGGAAATCGACGATATGGAATCTCTTTACAGAAAGAAACACGTTGAAAGGCTCAGCACAAACAGCGTTGACCCCACAACCGGCATTTCTTATCTGGATACTTTGACAAATTTGGAAAGAGTAGGCGACCACGCTCTGAATGTTGCACAGGTTGTTATGAAAAGATTTTTATAAATTTGTGGAATAATTTAACAAATAATTAATTGTAATTAAGGGTAAAATATGCTATAATAATCTTAACTGTGAAATAATGAAAGGAGAGCAGACAGATGCTTAATAAGAAAAATGTTGATGACTTTAATGTTGCAGGCAGAAGAGTGCTTGTAAGATGTGACTTTAACGTACCTCTTAAGGACGGCGTTATTACAGACGAAAACAGAATAGTGGCTGCACTGCCTACTATCGAAAAGCTTATAAACAGCGGAGCAAAGGTTATTCTTTGTTCACATTTGGGCAAGCCCAAGGCTCCCGAGGCTAAGTTTTCACTTGCTCCCGTAGCAAAGAGACTTTCCGAAAAGTTAGGCAAAGAGGTTATTTTTGCAGCCGACGAAACAGTTGTAGGCGAAAACGCAAAGAAGGCTGTAGCCGAAATGAAGGACGGCGACGTTGTTCTTCTTGAAAACACACGTTTCCGTAAAGAAGAAACAAAGAATATCGATGATTTCTCAAAGGAGCTTGCTTCACTTTGCGACGTATATATCTGCGACGCTTTCGGCTCATCACACAGAGCTCACTGCTCAACAGTAGGCGTTACAAAATATGTTGACGAATGCGGCGTAGGCTATCTTATGGAAAAGGAAATCGCTTATTTGGGCAATGCCGTAAATTCACCTAAGAGACCTTTCCTTGCTATTTTGGGCGGCGCAAAGGTTACCGATAAAATTGCCGTTATCGACAACCTTCTCGAAAAGGTTGACAAGCTTATAATCGGCGGCGGTATGGCTTATACATTCCTTAAGGCTCAGGGCTATGAGGTAGGTCAGTCGCTTCTTGACACAGATAAGCTCGACTACTGCAAGGAAATGCTTGAAAAGGCTAAGGCTAAGGGCGTAGAGCTTCTTCTGCCCGTTGACACCGTTGTGGCTTCGGAGTTTCCCAATCCTATTGACGCTGAGATCCCCTTCGAGGTTGTTCCCTCAACAGATATCCCCCAGGACAAGCAGGGTCTTGACATAGGCCCCGAAACAAGAGAGCTTTTTGCTAAGGCTGCTAAAGACAGCAAGACAGTTGTTTGGAACGGACCTATGGGCGTTTTTGAAAACCCCGTTTTCGCAAGAGGAACAATTGCAGTTGCTGAGGCTTTAGCTGAAACAGACGCAATTACAATAATCGGCGGCGGCGACTCCGCAGCAGCAGTAAACAACTTAGGCTTCGGCGATAAGATGACACATATCTCTACCGGCGGCGGAGCAAGCCTTGAATTTTTGGAAGGCAAGGAACTTCCCGGCGTAGCTGCAGCAGACGATAAATAATAATTAATAAACACTGTCTAAGCCGATTTTCCGAACAAGCGAATATCGGCTTAGGCTCTGTAACAAAGTTTTATGTTATAAAGAATATAAGGAAAAGGTGACTATAATGCGTAAAAAAATTATTGCAGGCAACTGGAAAATGAATATGACCCCCAGTGAAGCAGTAAATCTTGTAAATCTTCTTAAGGACGGCTGTGAAAACGCTCTCTGCGACGTTGTTTTCTGCGTACCTTTTGTTGATATTGCAGCAGTAACAAAGGAGTTTGAAGGCTGTAAGAATATTGCCGTAGGCGCTCAGAATATGCACTTTGAAAACAACGGAGCATATACGGGAGAGGTTTCGGCTGATATGCTTAAGGAACTGGGCGTAAAATATGTTATTTTGGGCCACTCCGAAAGACGTGAATATTTCGGCGAAACAGACCATATGGTAAACAAGAAAATGAAGCAGGCTCTTAAGAGAGGACTTATTCCCATTGTATGTGTAGGGGAAAGTCTTGAAATGAAGGACGAGGGCATAACAATCGACCATATCGCAATTCAGATTAAGAGAGCCTTCAAGAAGATTGACGCTGACGACGCTAAGAAGGTTATAATAGCTTATGAGCCTATTTGGGCTATCGGCACAGGCAGAACAGCTTCGGCTTATCAGGCTGAAGAGGTATGCGCAGGCATAAGAGCAATTATAAATGATATTTACGGCGACGAAACAGCCGAAGCAATCAGAATACAATACGGCGGAAGTATGAACGCAGAAAACTGCGAATCCCTTTTGGCTATGCCCGATATTGACGGCGGTCTTATCGGCGGAGCAAGCCTTAAGGCAGATTTTAATTTGATAACAGGCTGTGTCAAAGAATAAGGAACAGGGTGTTTTTATGAAAAAAACTACAATATTAATGATACTTGACGGCTTTGGAATTAATGAAAACAAAGAGGGAAACGCTATTGAAATGACCCCTACCCCCAATATCGACAGACTTAAGAAGGAATATCCCTATGTAAAGGGCTATGCTTCGGGTCTTGACGTAGGACTTCCCGACGGACAAATGGGTAATTCCGAGGTAGGTCACCTTAATATGGGTGCAGGAAGAATAGTTTATCAGGAACTGACAAGAATAACAAAAGCCATAAATGACGGAGACTTTTTCACAAACGAGGAGCTTATGAAGGCTGTTGAAAACTGTAAGAAAAACAACAGCGCACTCCATGTTTTCGGTCTTGTGTCAAGAGGCGGCGTTCACAGCTCACTTGAGCATATTTTCGCAGTGTTTGAGCTTGCCAAGAGAAACGGACTTGAAAAGGTTTATATGCACGCTTTTCTTGACGGCAGAGACACACCTCCTACATCTGCAAAGGGCTTCTTAACAGAGCTTGAAAACGAAATGGCAAAAATCGGCGTAGGCAAAATCGCCACTATCAGCGGCAGATATTACGCTATGGACAGAGACAAGAATTACGACAGAGTTGAAAAGGCTTATGCCGCAATAGCATACGGCGAAGGCAGAACAGCCGGCTCTATGGCTGAGTGTATGGACAGAACCTATGCCGAGGGAGTAAACGACGAGTTTGTTATTCCCACCGTTATCCTTGACGGCGACAAGCCCACAGCAACGGTAAATGACGGCGACAGCATAATCTTTGCAAACTTCAGACCCGACAGAGCAAGAGAAATTACAAGAAGCTTTTGTGATGATGACTTCCCCTATTTCGAAAGAAGAAAGGGACATATAAAGGTTACTTATGTATGCTTTACTGAGTATGACCTGACAATCGAGAACAAGCTTGTTGCCTTTAAGCCCCAGGTGCTTAAGAACACATTGGGCGAATATATTTCGTCTTTGGATCTTGTTCAGGCAAGAATTGCGGAAACGGAGAAATATGCACACGTTACATTCTTCTTTAACGGCGGCGTGGAAGCTCCCAACCCCAATGAAAACAGGTATCTTGTACCTTCGCCCAAGGTAGCAACATATGACCTTCAGCCTGAGATGAGCGCACCTAAGGTAACGGAAACTCTTATTGAGAACATTACCTCGGGAAAGAACGACCTTATTATTATTAACTATGCAAACCCCGATATGGTAGGTCACACAGGGGTAATCGAAGCGGCAAAGAAGGCAGTGGCTTATATAGATGAATGTGTCGGCAAAGTTGTGGAAGCTGTTGTTGAAACAGGCTCTCAGATGTTTATATGCGCTGACCACGGCAACATTGAGCAGATGGTCAACTATGAAACAGGAGACCCCTTTACAGCCCACACAACAAATCCCGTTCCCTTTATTCTTGTAAACTGTCCCAAGGCAAAGGGACTTAAGGAAGGCGGAAGGCTTGCCGACATAGCACCTACACTTTTGGATATGATGGATATTAAGAAGCCTGAGGAAATGACAGGGGAAAGCCTGCTTATTAAATAAGCCTGCGGATTATTGCCTGTTCTTAAAAATGATTAAAAATCATTTTTAAGAACAGTCCTAAGAAAAAAGGAAGGGAAACCCTCGCTCCGCTCGGGTTTCCCTCAAAAAGATAAGTCTGTCGGCTTTCACTTAAAGGCTTTCTTAACTTTAAGTTTTAAAAAATTACCTCTAAAAAGGTAAATTTTCTATAAATTTTCAAAAAATGTTTGAATTATTTATATTAATATTTTAAAATATAATTAAGTAAACTTCAAATCAAGAGAAAAGAAAGG
>JAJPZT010000041.1 GCA_021204175.1 Clostridiales bacterium
CCCCCCCCCCCCCCCCCCCCCCCCCCCCCCCCCCCCCCCCCCCCCCCCCCCCAATACAGAAGAAGGCAAAAACACTCTTTATACCTCAGATATTATTGGGAGCAATTGCATTTGTATATGATACAGCATTTTCAGTGCTGAAACAGGGCGGCTCTGTTGGAGATGTTAATTTATTTTATTGTTTTTGGCGATGGTGGTTTCTGCCGGTACTGTTTTTAGTAAGTGTTCTTTTTTATGGAATACAATACATCGAATATAAAAGTAAGCGCTCTTTTATTTCAAAAAATTTGTTTGCAGCCGCCTTGATAGTGATGTGTCTGTTGCTATATGTTATTGTAAAATATATTGTTCCGTTTCCGGATGAGACCCCTTTTTATTTAAACGTTGTTCCAATTTCCTTTGTATTCTACTATATGGGTTTTCGGATGAAGAAAATATGCCTGAACGGATCTAATCAAAAGAATATATTTACGGAAACGTTCAATACAAATATTATGAAAGTAACTGTGTCTTTGACAGGAGTACGCCGAAGGCGTGTAAACACGAGTGCCGGATGGTCCGCAATTTTAAGAATGACTAGTGGACAGACATACAGAGTTTAGGGAGAACATGAGCAGAAGAGGGAATGGATGAACAGTTTAGATACTGCGGGATTTTGGAATTTATTCTAGGGGGGGGGGAGTGTTTATGAGTGCATATACTACAGAAAAAACTTATGGCTGCATTGGATTGCACCGGAGAAGCACTGGAGGAGTAAAAGCAATGAAGAAAAATAAATCGTAATATAGTGCTTGATATGTGCTAAACTCTATGATAAGCTAAATAACAAATTACTTATTATATAAAGCGAGTTGATTTAATATTGAAATATTTCTGCCTGATTATCACAGTTGTATGGTTTGTGTTTATGACCTATCTTTCCCATCAGCGTGGCACTAAAACAGCAGAAACAAGTATGAGGTTAGCGGAGATATTAGGAAACACAGAGTTGAATGGTTTCCTAAGACGAGCAGCCCATGTGGTTGCGTTTCTAGTTTTAACTGTGCTTGTGAGTATGTGTTTGAGAAGCTGGGGCATAGTCTGTCGGTATATTGGAATTGTTTTCCTATGGTGCTTCATAGACGAAGTCACAAAGCCTCTTATCAAGGGCCGCCACTTCGCTTGGTTCGATGTTGGGTTAAATGTAATCGGTGTTTTTCTTGGTATCATACCATTTTTGCTATAAAGTAATAATAAAACCTGTGGGAGCAGTTTCGGAAATGAGGGAACACTTCCGGGGGTATTTTTTGGCGTCAAGTTAGCTGCTGCTAATGGGTATGGTTATTCCAAAAATTCACAGTCATCAATTCCGAGATACTTATCTATATCAATAATCTCTGAGCCGCTTATATCGAGCAAGTCATCAAATTTAATTACATCGTCTATAAAACTTTTTTCGTTTGTCCTGCCGGTGTTTATCTTCAAGGTTCTGTAGATTACATCAATTCCGGTCACTGTTCCGGCTGCAGTTATATTGAAGCCGATTTCTCCGTCTTCTGTTTCAGGCTGGAAATAGGTTAAAGTCACAGTCATTCCCTTTCTTACCTGCAGGAGCTTGTCAGAGAGTACAGCGGCTTCATCTTCAGACAACTCAGTCCGTTTACATCTTATCAGCTTTACATCTTCCTCACCGAGACGATCAGAATGACCTCTTAAAGCGGCAAACGGGGCGAAAATTTTAGCTCTGTCCCGGGGAGACATTTTCGGGTGTTTGCGGAGTATGTCTCTCGGCCATGGTCTTTCTATATCTATAATATCGTCGTAGTTATCGTTTTTGCTCACAGTCTGCACCTCCTGTGCCTGTAGATATTCATTAATTCTTTGTTTCTCCGGCACGGTGCCCGCCTATCTGTGAATTGCGTTCACGCATTGTTGCTCCTTCGAGGAAGTTTGTGCCCTTCAAAACAGCGTTTTTTCCGTATTTCTGTTTCAACTTAACCATTACATTCTGTAAATTCTTTTCTTTTTCCAGCTTTGACACATCTGTGAATAAATCCATCTGCATAATTCCCCGGTCTTCAACAACTCTGTTGGCTGTGATTGTAACTCGCCGCACTGTCAACTCACGATCTGCAATTCGGTCAAAAAGTCCCGCAATAGCTTCCTGAAGCTGACTGCCTAAGTTAGTCGGGCTGGCTATTCTCGTGCTGCCGTGGGCAGGTTTGGGAACCATACGACCGTAGTGGTCAACCTTTGTTGCTCCTTTGTATTTTCCTTTGTCGCAGTTTTCTCTGTCATAGCCTATATCAAGTGTGAAAGAGTCGGAAACCAGACCTTTGCTGTTTAGCTGAAGCATAAGGCTTTCCGTCATTTCCCGGACGATTATCCTTGCTTTGCTGTATTCGTAGGGTTCGGAAAGAACCTGACCCTCACTTATGCAGTTTGTTTCGGGCTGATATGATTTCACAAGCTCCATTGTTGTGGGCTCTATTCCCCATGCGTGGTCAATAAGAATTTCCGCATCAATGCCGAAGGTTTTATAAAACCACTCCTGGTCATAGGTAGAGGCTCTTGCAAGCTGCCCCATTGTGAAAATATAGTGTTTTTCAAGTTTGCGTGCTGTGCCGGGTCCCAGACGCCAAAAGTCTGTAAGCGGTGTGTGATTCCACAGCTTTTGTCTGTAGGAGTGTTCGTTAAGCTCGGCAATCCGTACTCCGTCCTTATCAGCCGGAACGTGCTTTGCCACTATATCCATAGCTACTTTGGCAAGGTAAAGATTGGTGCCGATTCCGCCCGTGGCAGTTACTCCCGTAGCATAGAGAACCTCTCGGATTAGCGTCATACATAGTTCATGTGCTGTCATATGATAAGTTTTAAGATAAGCTGAAGCGTCAATAAAAACCTCGTCTATGCTGTAGGCGAAAATATCCTCCGGGGCTATATATTTTAAATAAATGCTGTATATCTGAGCCGATACCTCAACATATCTTGCCATACGGGGAGGCGCTACGAGATAGCTCAGCTTAAGGTTTGGGTCTTCGGAAAGACCTTTTGCATCAAAGCACTCTGTGGTAAATCTGTGACCGGGAGTCTTGCGGAGACGTTCCTCATTTACTTGTTTTACCTTCTGAACCACTTCAAAGAGCCTCGCTCTGCCGGGAATTCCGTAAGCTTTCAGCGAAGGAGATGCAGCAAGGCAAATTGTTTTTTCGGTTCTGCTTTGGTCTGCTACAACTAAATTTGTTGTCAGCGGGTCAAGGTGCCTGTCTGCACATTCACAGCTTGCATAAAATGATTTTAAGTCTATTGCTAAATAAGTATGTTCTGACACAGCTGTGTTTCTCCTTCCTGCTTAGTTTTACCCGGCTATGACTTCCACAAACCATCTTCCAAACCTCGGCGGAAAAGGGGCGGGTTCAAAGAAAAGCCTCTTTTCTTCTCCGCATATGACCACAGTGTAGCAGTCGCCGGAATATCCCATACCGATTGTATCAGCCGGACGGAAGTCCCGGACTTCTTCTATATTATACATCCGTCCGTTTGTCCATTCCAGTTTTTTTGGGCGCATAAAGCCTATAGTGTCGATTTCGGAAGTGACCGACACATAGACTTTTTCTTTATGAGGATATAAGGCTCTTGTAAATTTGTTCATAATGCGGTCACCCCTTTTTTTATGACGAATAATCAGGTGTCTTTTATTCGTCAGCTTAAATTTTTTATATTTGCCTCTTAACAAGAGCAGATGTTCGAGCTATAATAAAAATAAGGATTTTCGAACTTATATTCTTATTTTATCACAGGCAAGAGCATATGTCAATATCATTTCGAAATATTGTTCGGAAAAATCTGCTATTTGGCAAGAAACAAAAAAACCGCAGGTCGGTTAAGACTTGCGGTTTTTATATTTAAGTGAGAATTATTATTCTTTTACTGCACCCATTGTTACACCTGTCATGAAGTACTTCTGGCAGAAGGGATAGATGAAGATGAAGGGAAGGATACAGATGATGATAGCTGCGTTCTTAACGGTGTTAAGTGAAGCGTTGAAGTTACTGTCAAGAGTGAAGGTATCATCGATAACGAGTGTTCTCAGCTTAACCTGGAAGTTGTACTTGCTTGTATCGGAGATGTAGATTACGTAGTGAACGTATTCTGACCACATAGCAACTGCGAAGAAAAGACCGATTGAAGCAAGAGCAGCCTTTGAAAGAGGAAGTACGATACGGAAGAATGTTCCGATAGGTGTACATCCGTCGATTTCAGCAGCTTCGAAAAGAGCTGAAGGAAGCTGTTCAAAGAAAGATCTCATAAGTACCAAGTTGTAAACGTTCATTGACAGGGGGAAGATAACTGCCCAAAGTGAGTTATAAAGACCGATAGCCTTGATAACCAAGAACAGAGGGATAGTACCCGCGTTGAACATCATTGTGAACAGGAACATATATCCGAAGAATTTGTTTCCGGGCATTTCTCTCTGAATAAGTATGTAAGCACCGATTGTAGAGAGAAGGAGACCTAAGAAAGTACCCATAATTGTTGTAAGAACGGATATACCGAAAGCTCTTAAATATTCCGAACCGCCTCTTGCAAGAACGTAAGCATAGCCGTCAAGTGTAGGCGTTGTGGGAATAAGGTTAAAGCCGTAGATTGTGTCGGCGTTGAAAGAGTCCGCCAAAACCTTGATAACGGGAAGAAGCATACAAGCCATAAGCAAAATCAGAAATGCATAGTTGAAAATTGCGAATATTGATCTTCCTCTGTATCTTGGGTCAGTTAAACTAAATTTATATACCATTATGCTAAACCCCCTTTATTATACAAGACCGTAGCCACGGACTCTCTTGGAGATTTCGTCCGTTACCATAACGAGTATCAATGAAACAATTGACTTAAATATACCGATAGTTGTTGAATAGCCGTAGTTAGGAAGACCAACAGTGGGCTTAAGACCTACACGGTATGTATAAGTACCGATAACGTCGGCAACTGAGTAAACAGCCGAGTTATAAAGCACGAATACTGACTCGAATATGTTCATAACCCTAGCAAGGTTAAGAATGAAAACTACGAGGATAGTATTGCTGATTGAAGGCAGTGTAATGTTAAGTGTCTGCTGCCATCTGTTTGCACCGTCGATTTCGGCTGCTTCGTAGTAGTCAAGTGAGATACCTGAAAGAGCAGCGATATAGATAACGGTACCCCAGCCGATTTCCTTCCAGCGGTTGATTACGTAGAAGAAAAATCTCCACCATTTCTTTTGGGTCAGCCAGTCGGTTTGGGCTAGTGCGTCTGCGTCGATTACGTGCAGAGAGTAAAGGATGTTGCTTAACAGACCATTGGGCTGAAGAAGAAGCATGAATATAGATGCAACAACTACCCATGAAAGGAAGTGAGGCAGGTATAAAACTGTGTTCATAACCTTTTTAACAATAGCCTTCTGAACTTCGTTAAGAAGGAGGGCAACAACTACCGAAGTAACTGTTGCAAGAATAAGGTTTACAGTACTTATAATAAGAGTATTCTTAAAGGACGACCAGAAAGTGGGGTCTGTAAACAGCTTTTGGAAGTTTGCAAGACCTACAAATTCGGGTTCCTTGCCGTTGGGCTTATAGTTATAAAATGCGAAGGAAATACCGTACATAGGCGCATAGTAGAATATGAAAAGTACAATAACTACAGGCGCAAACATAAGATAAAACCAGCCGTATCTTTTAATTCTGTCGCCGATAGGCGGTTTCTTTACAATAATGTGGTCATAGTTACCTTTTTGAACCGGTTGAGACATTCATTTCACCCTTTCTTTTTATTTTTAATCCATTACTCATCTGAACCATTGAGAACACCCAAAATGATTTCTCTCTGTTTCTCGGTTGCATCGGAATATGTCTGAAGAGCTTCTTCTACGCTCATCTTTTCGATAACGATGTTTGTAAGAAGTTGCTGCTTAGCGGTTTCTACGTCGGGAAGCTGTTCAGCTACTGTAGAATCCATAATAGGCATATCGTAGAGAATTGAATATTCATCGAATACTGCGAGAGAGTTTACAATTCTTTCGTCAACTTCGATGGGGTCTTTATAGGTAGTAATTGTAAGAGCTGCATCGTAGAATGACTTCTCGAAATCTGTGTTTGCATCAGCCATTGTGGGAAGTGCAACTGCGCTTACAATATTGCCGTCTGCGTCACGTTCTGTAACTTCGTAGTGAACGCCTTCAACACCTCTGGTGAAAAGAAGCTCGCCTTCTCCGTCGTCATGTGAGTAGAGAATGAAGTTTTCAAATACTTCTTCGGGATGTTCGCAGAAGTTTGTGATTACATAAGCAACTGCGGGTCTCTCGATGTAATATTCCTTCTCGGGGTCGAATGAAGGAAGAGGAATCATTTCAGCTGTAGGATCTTTCTGCTTAAGGTTCTTGTCAAGGGTTCTGTTCCAAGTACCTGCCCAGTAGTTGAAGCAGCCTACAATACCGCTCTGGAACTTGTCACGGCAGGTTGAAGTCTTGTTTGAAACAGCCTGGGGATCAATAAGACCCTCGTCCCAAGCGTCTTTAATTCTTACAAGAGCAGCTTCCATTTCGGGTTCAAGTACACCGTCAACATACTTGCCCTGGTCTTCGTCATAGTGGAAGTCGGGACGTGCATCCTGATAAAATTCTCTTAAGTAGATTTCATAAGGAGACTCTGTTGAAATAAGACCTGAAACTGTTAAGGGGTAGACTGTCTGACCCTTATATTTGTCTTTAAAGCTAACGCCGTTGGAGTCAACTACGTCACAGTCGCCGATAGTCTTGAATGCTCTCAGCATATCAACAAACTCTTCATAGCTTGTAGGTGTGTCGATACCCAAAGCGTCCATCCAGTCCTTACGGGCATATGTAACAGTACCGTTACCACGCTGATTGGGGAAGCCGTAAATACGGTCTTCTGCGTATTCGGAGTCACATCTCATACCTTCAACATACTTCTCGTTTACAATACCGGAAGCCTTAAGGTCTGAAGACTCCCAAGCGTCTGTCATATCCCAGAGAACGCCCTCTGCTGCATATGACGGATAGTAGGTCGAACCGAGTTCGATAACGTCTGCAGGCTCTTCAGCCGCAAAGGTAATACCTACTTTTTCATAATACTGGTTGTGTTCGGGCTTTTCAATTGAGAGCTTTATTCCCGTTAAACGCTCATATTCTGCACAGAACTCAGCGTGACCGTTGTTTTCAGTCAGAATTGTGGTAGCCATAACGGAGATACTCTCCGGCTTTCCGTCTTCTGTCAGAGCAACATGGTTTTTGCTTGATCCGCAAGCTGAAAGACCCGAAACGATTAACAAAGCAACCGCAACCGTTGCAGCCTTTGTTAAAATGTTCTTTTTCATAAAAATCCCCCTTTGCGTATTAGGTAATTTTGCATAAATTCATTGCACCGGGAAAATCGTCAGATTAAATGTGCAATAATTAGTCTATTAATATAATACTCTTTTTTGATCAATTTGTAAAGGGCTTTTTAGAAATTATTTTAAAAAATTTAATGTTTTTATAAATAATTTCTAAAATAAGCCAATTTTTGAGTTATTTTTTTAATCTAATTTTTCATTTTGGTTAATTTTACCTAAGGGAAAAGCAGCCGAAACAGTAAAAGCGGCGAAGCCACCCATCGCAAAAAGACGGAGACTTTTTGCGACAGAGGAGCACTTCCGCAGTGCAATCTTGCTTTTGAGTGAAACGAGGAAGCGAATTGCACGCAGGCAAGTGCGACGAGGCTCCCCTTGAGGGGAGCTGCTGGACGAAGTGAAGCTGAGAGGTGACAACGCTGCCTTTAGTCCACCTCAACCACGAAAAAAAGGAGGACCTAACTTTCGTTAAATTCTCCTTTTGATTAAGCTGTTATTCAGCTGTTAATTTTTTTAGTTTCAGGCTGTAGCAGTAGAAGCATAAGCTGTTACAACGGGAGTTGTGAAGGATATGTTTCTTGTAGTTGATGTTTTGTTTGTAACTGCCTGAATTAAATCAAATGTATCGAGATAAAGAGCGGCTGATACAGTATCTGTAGAACCGTCGGTTGTATCGGTTACTGTCATTGATACTGTGTCATTGTCAAAGTCGATGACATACTCAAGGTTATACCAAGTGTTAGCTGTAAGAACTAAATCTGTATCGGTATAAACATTTCCAAATGAAGCGTCAACTGTTCTTAATGAAAGGTATTTAGCAGCTTTTGCAGCGTCATCTGAACTTGTAGAACCAAATCCCGCAAGGAGATACTGCTTGCCTGCCGATGTACTTGTACCCTTCAAATTAAAGAATACATATGCTGTATTTGAGCCTTCGCTCATAATAGATGTTGAAAGTGTAACCTTACCAGATGAAACAGATGTGTCGAGAGTAAAATCAACCTCGGCTACGTCTGCGTTAGTCTGGTCATCTAAATACCATGTGCCGTCAGTTTCGGTAATTGTAATACCGTCATTGCCGTTGGTATTTTTTGTAACTGTTAAGCTGACAGCTGTTCCGTTGCCTGTTGTAGTGGTTTCACCTGAAGCTTCTGTTGTAGTTGTAGCTGAATCTGTAGTAGTTTCAGCAGAGGCTTCTGTTGTAGTTGTAGCTGAATCTGTAGTAGTTTCAGCTGAAGCTTCTGTTGTAGTTGTAGCGTCGCTGCTGCCTGTTGTTGCATTGGGAAGGAGGATAGCGGGGTTAGTTCCGTTTCCGCCGATGTAATATGTTGTGCCTGCCTTAGCTGTCCAAGTAAGAGCGCCTTCGCCGTCCTTGTCTGCTATTGTACAGGAAGCAACTGCATTATATGTAGCTGTAGCTTCGTCATATTCGAATGCTGCAAATGTCTTGCCTGCACTCTGAGCAATTATAGTAACTGTTACAGAGCCGTCAGCTGCTGCAACTGCAGTACAGTTGTTTCTGAACTTGCCTGAATATGATGTTCCGTCAACAACGGCTGTTGCCAATGTGTCTTTGTCGCCGTTGGCATTTGTAAGCTGCCATACGAGAGTTCCGTCTGTTCTCTTAGTAGCTACCGCACCGTAAGGTCCTGCATAAACAGATACTGAAGAATCCTGATAAAGGAGTGCGTTAGCTGCTGCTGTGTCAGCTGATGAAGCGGGATTTAAAACATAAGTTGTTTCTTCGCCCTGAGCTTCGGTAGTTATTGTAGCAGCTTCTGTAGTAGTTGCGTCTTCTGCAGTTGTTGTCTCTGTTGCGGCTTCAGTTGTAGTTGTGGATACGTCTGAAGAACCGCTGCCGCTTGAAAAGTCATAGCCAACCTGTGAGAAGTCAACATAGTATGTTGTGCAGGGGTCATCCCAGCTGCTGCCGAATTCTTTAACGAAATCATCATAAGATTCGATGGTGTCGCCTTTGTCTACAACTTCGGGAAGAGTACCTGTATTGATTGTGAATTCAACTCTGTCGCCGCCGATAGCGTCAAGGGCTGCCTTAACTGTACCGTCTGCATTAACAACATCAAGATAAGGCTTAACAATGTTTCTCAAAGTTGCGATTACGTTGTCCTTGAAGGGCTGTTCATCTGTAGGTGAAGCATACTTTCCATATACGGTGTCTGAATAATCATTAAATCCCATTGCTGCAATTCTCGGAATAACTTCTGAGTTATTGAAGAAATACCAGTCAACTACGGAAATGCCGTAATTAGAATAATGATCGTCATAATGCTTTATAGTTGTTGGTATACTGTCAGAATCGTATGTATCTGCATCATAAACAACAATCTGGAAGTTTGTTCTGAACCATTTAAATTCTTCTACATCTGCATTGGCTTCAATAGCGTTAATGTCGGCATCTGTAATAGTAACATCGTTAAACTTATGGAAGAGCTCCTTAGCTTCTTCGATCTCAAGACCGCCGTCTAAAGCTGTATAGAAGTCTGAAACGAATGTTGTTAATTCGCTGTTGCCTGTATCGTCTAAAATGCTGAGAATCCAAGCTTCACAAGCACTGTCAGTGAGCTTATAGTCATTCAGATAAACTTTGTCAAGGAAGTTATTAATCTGATCGGCTCTGGCAGTATTTTCAACATCTCCGAAATACTTGTCGAAGAAATCATCGACTGACAATGTCTCTAATTCTTTCTGTGCACTTAATCTTGCAGCGTCTTCTGTAGTGCCGTCCCATTCAATGGGTCGGAATACATTTGCTCCTTCAGCGAGCTTTCCTGCTGTTGCATAAATGGAAGCAGGTAATGAACCCTCAGCGACCATTTGTAAAATCATAGCAACGTCTTTTGCTGTAATACCGCAGTCGTTTTCACAGTCATAGCCTGTAACGTCGCCCTGTGCTTCGATTAAGTCCTTATAGGCTGTAATGCTTGTGCTTGCAGGGTTAAGGACATATTCCATAGTAAGGTTGGCATCGGCTTTTGTAACAGATCCGTCATCGTTTACATCACCGCTGCCGGGTCCCACTGTAGCAAAAGCTGAAACATTAAGGCTTGCTGCGAGCATAGCCGTTGAAGTAAGAAGAGCAAGTATTTTTTTAATCTTCATTAAACTTTTTCCTCCTTGTTTCATTTTTAGTTAGTTGAGATAGGTGCTTACATAGTAAGACTTTCTAAGGTTTTTCTCATTTTGATATTGAGTTTGTAATGTGGAAACAATTGAAGTATCCGCACCTATGGAAGAGAGCTGCGCCGACAGGTCGGAGAGAACGGCTGCTACAGAGCTGTCTGCTTCCGCCTGGAGGGCGTTGACCTCTCCCATATGAGAGGCGAGGATAGAGCTGATGGCGCTTTTGTTTCGCTGGTCAGCGGAAAGAGCCATATACTCTGACTTCATTTCAGCTTCCAAACTGCCAAGTCTGCCTATGTAGTATGCTTTGAGGGAATACATTTTTTTCACTGCATTGCCCACCAAAGTGTTTTCATCTACCTTGGAAGAATCAGAACCTGAAACGGAGCCGGAACTATTGCTGCCTTCGGTATCGCCGGATACTTCGGTATCCTCATTACTGCCTGTTTCTGTTTGAGTTGATGATGAAGCACCTTCTTCTTCATTGAGAATGCGGGTCATAGCTTCCTCAACGGTAAGCTCGCCCTTGCGGATCATTTCTTCCTCTTCGAGAGTAAAATCTCTCAGAACAGGGGTCTCATATTGGGAGAGAGCCTCTTCTGACACAGACTTTGAATCTGCGATTTCAGAGGCAATATCCTCGCTTGAAAGGGTAATGCCCTTATAAGCGGAGATAATGTTTTCTCTTTGCCAAATAATCAACGCAGCCGCCGCGACAACTATTATAAGAACGAAAATCAAAACAGCCTTTAAGACCTTAGAACCCAAAGAGCTTTTTCTTTTTTCTTCCATAATAACAGTCACCTCGCATACAACAGCCGTATTGACAGCAATACCAATTTACACAATTTACAATATATAAGCTTAGTATACACCGACTGCGATAAAAAATCAAGTGTTAAAAACAAATTTTATTATAAATATTTTTGAAATTTAAGGTAAAGAGTATTTTTAAGCAAATGGGAACCGTTCAGTCTCTCCGTTAGTCCGCGGCTATATTTTGATTTTAATACTTTCTTAATATTACAGCCGCAGCAACAATGAGATTAGTAAGGCAAGATGGTGTTTTCAGCTTCCCCGATGTCAAAAGCCTGAAGGTGGTTTTATTTGAATATTTATAGGCTATAATTTGGGTTAGAAGAGCCAAATTTTCGGTTGGAATTTGACCCTGTGCGGTTCTGAGAAGAAGCGCCGCTTCATCTGAACGCGAAAAGCACTTATTTTTAATGAAGAAAGAAAAGTAGTGGGCGAGCCTGCCCCTAAGGGAGCGGTTGCCCAAAAGGTTGGAAGAGTGCTGGCGGTAGAGAATATGAGGGGTCTTATCAAAGAAGATTTCGGCGTTTACCGCCGACGCAAGCCGATATAAAAATGTGTCGTGCATTGAGACCTTGTCAGGCTCGGGAGTTTTTCTCAAAACATCAAGCATAGCCCTGTTGAAAACCATTGTACAGCCTGTAGCAGGGTTTTGAGACATAGCAGAGCCTAAGCCGGGCTTGAATTTAAGCTTTGCAGTCGAAACAGGCTTAAGATTTTCATCGGCAACGGTCAAATTTGAAAAATAAAGACCGCAGCCTTTGGCGTTTTTCAGCATTTCCGCAGCCGAAGAAAGCTTGTCGGGAAGCCAAAAATCGTCCTGATCAGCAAAAGCATAAAAATCGGCATCGGGAGCCTTTTGAACAAGGTCAAAAAAACTCCTCTTAACGCCGATATTTTTGTCACTGTAATATGAAATTTTGTCTTTGAAGCCGTCTAAAACCGAGGCTGTTCCGTCTGTGGAGCCGTCGTCTCTTATGAGAAGAGAAACATCAATTCCCTTTTGGGAAAGTATGGAGTTTATCTGCTCAGTTATGAATTTTTCTCCGTTGTATGCGGAAAGCAAAACCTGTACTTTCATATTTAACAAGCACCTTTTCCTAAAAGCACAGCCGGAATAGTCTTTAAAATAAGAACAATATCCAAAATGATACTGCGTGTTTTTATGTACTGGCGGTCAAGCTCCATCCACTCTTTAAAGTCGACATCGCTTCTGCCGCTTACCTGCCAAATACAGGTCAAACCGGGTTTAACCAAAAGACGCTCACTGTCTCTGCCGGTGTACTGGGCTACTTCCTTGGGAAGAGCCGGTCTGGGACCTACGATACTCATATCTCCGGCTAAAATATTGAAAAGCTGGGGAAACTCGTCTATGGAAAACTTCCTTATAAAACGTCCTACGGGGGTAATTCGGGGGTCATGCTTCATCTTGAAAACAGGCCCGTCCATTTCGTTCTTTTTAGCAAGCTCCTCCAAAACCTGGTCGGTATTCACATACATACTTCTGAACTTATACATAGTGAAAAACTTGCCGTTTTTGCCTACTCTGATTTGAGTATAAATACTTTTTCCCGGTGAGGTCAAAGCAACAATAGCGGCGGTAAGTATTAAAATCGGCGAAAGAACTATAATTGCCGTAAGAGAACAGATTATATCCATAGCTCTTTTCATAAAATGATAACCGAAATGAGGCTCCGGCAGAACCTCTTTGTTAAAATTCTTTTTTAAAGCCGCATTTTGCAAATTCTCCATTGATTCTTCCATCTGCACTGCCATAAAAATCTCCTTTTATATCATATATGTCAAAAAATTATTGTGTCGCTCTTATATATCATAGCATATGTTTTGAGTTTTGTAAAGAGATTATTAGGTGTGGACACAATGCGCATATTATATTTTTACAAAAAATCAAGAACGGAG